>JAAYTE010000307.1 GCA_012518175.1 Gammaproteobacteria bacterium
AAGCACTATAACAAAGCAAAACGCCTTACTTTGCAAAGCTTTCTAATTGCATCTCTCTTAAGCGGCTATACGTACGGCGAAATGCAAAGGCCAAATAACCTTCGGTATACAGCGCGTCTAAAGGCACAGCCGCTTCAATATAAACCGGTATGCGTCGATCATAGCACTCATCAATCAAGGCAATAAAACGCCGCACACTGTCGTCATTTTTAGCCAAGCTGGGTAGCTGGCGATCTCCGGCCACCACGCGTTGCGCTGCATCCTCTGTGCCTCGGGCAATTTTTGCCGCTTGCTGCTGACCACCTAACACCGGCACCGAACTGAGCAGTAAATGCTGAAAACGATCGCATACAGCAATAAAGTCGAGCGCGGCAAAAGGTTGCTCACAAAGAGCCGCAAACTCACACCACAACACAGTGTCGCTATAGGCCAGCGTTGCTAAACTGCGCGAGCCTAATTTAATAGCACCCTGCTCAATAGCCTGCCCAGCACTGAGGGTGTTAAATAACTGCTTAAACTCACTGCTGGATTCGGCAGTTTTAACCCAGTAACGCTGGGTTTGTTTACCCACATGCAGACGATGATCTTGCTCACCATCGACCTGCACTTCTTGCATTGCCTGCTCAATGGCAGCAATGGCTGGCAAAAACTGCTCGCGGTTAAAACCATCGTCATACAACTCTGCTGGTGGCTGATTGGAAGTGGCAACTATTACCAAGCCACGATCAAACAGCGCCTGAAATAAGCCGCCTAGAATCATCGCATCAGCAATGTCACTGACAAACAGCTCATCAAAACACAACACTTGGATTTCACTGCGCAACTCATCGGCAATTGCTTGCAAAGGCTCAGCGGTGCCGGTTAAGCGAAATAAGCGTTGATGGATATCTTGCATAAAACGATGAAAATGCTGACGCCGCGCCGGTACCCTTAAGCTGCGATAAAACTGATCCATCAACCAGGTTTTACCGCGCCCCACCCGGCCCCATAAGTACACGCCGCGGGCATCAGCGCCATTGTGCAAGGCGCCATAGCATGCTTGCAAAACCTCAACCGCATGGCGCTGCGCCGGATCATCGATAAAGCCTTGCGCCAGGGCTTGCTTATACGCCTGCATGGGACTGTGCTGGATATCATTCATAATTAACGCCCTGCCTGCCAAGCCAACACCAAGACCCCTGCAACGATGCTAAGTACCGCAGCCACTTGCCAAGGATTCAATACTTCACGCAAAAATAACCAGCCAATGCCGGTGGTGACAATTAAAGAGCCACCGACAATCAGTGGATTGCCCACCGCTACATCCACGCCACGGGCATAAATCACAAAAGTTAGAATCTCGACGATGCCAATCGCCAGCCCTGCTAAGACTGCTAAGCCGATCCCTCGCGGCGTCACATTCAGGACGATATTGTCGGTATATTTAAAATAAAGCAGTAAACCCAAACCTAAAAACGCTGCAACAAACTGCAAAATAACAGCGCCCAGCACCGCCTGAATATGATCAGCGGATAACTTAATAAACACGTTGTATAAACCAAACATG
>JAAYTE010000308.1 GCA_012518175.1 Gammaproteobacteria bacterium
GCGTACAAGCGATTATTATTGCATGGTTATTTGGCAGTTTTATTGAGGGCGCATCAGGTTTTGGTACCACGGCTGCGATTGCTGCCCCGCTACTGGTGGCGATTGGTTTCCCAGCCATGACAGCGTTGATGCTCGGCATGTTAGTGCAAAGTACACCAGTCTCTTTTGGTGCGGTTGGCACACCAATAATAATTGGTATTACCGGTGGTCTCGATAGTGATGCTGTCAGCGCGCAACTCTTAGCCAATGGCTCTGACTGGCCAGCCTTTATCCAGTTGATCACCAGCCAAGTTGCCATTATTCATGCCATCGTTGGTACCGTCATGCCTCTCATTATGGTGCTCATGTTGACCCGGTTTTTTGGTCAAGAAAAAAGCTGGAAAGCAGGCTTTGCCATACTGCCATTCGCCTTATTTGCCGGTCTGGCATTTACCATCCCCTACGCTGCAACCGGTATTTTATTAGGGCCTGAGTTTCCATCTATGCTCGGTGGCCTAATCGGCTTAGCCATTGTTACCACCGCCGCACGCTTTAATTTTCTTACCCCTAAAACCACATGGGATTTTGCCCCCGCCAAAGAATGGCCCAGCCAGTGGTTGGGTTCTATTGAAATGAAGCTCGATAACATCACCAGCAAACCCATGAGCAGCTTAAAAGCCTGGATACCCTATGTTTTAGTTGGGGTGTTGCTGGTGATCAGCCGTGTATCCTCAACCGTGGCTGACGCACTGAAAGCGGTAACCCTTAAGTTTCCAAATATCTTAGGTGAAGCCGGCATTAACGCAGATTTTATGCCGTTATACTTGCCCGGCGGTATTTTAGTGTTCGTCGCTTGCAGCACCTATTTTCTACACAAAATGTCCTGGCAGAATTTCCGCTCAGCCTTAAGCGAGTCCAGTCGAATTTTATTGGGTGCTGGCTTTGTCTTACTCTTTACCATACCCATGGTGCGCATCCTGATTAACTCTGGGATTAACGCTGCAGATATTCCCAGCATGCCAATTGCTATGGCGCGTTATGTCGCCGATAGCGTTGGCGACATTTATCCTCTCTTAGCGCCCAGTATCGGTGCCCTAGGTGCCTTTATTGCTGGCTCCAACACTGTCAGCAATATGATGTTTAGCCAGTTCCAGCTCGGCGTCGCAGAAAATCTTGGTATTTCTGGTGCTCTAATTCTAGCTGGGCAAGCGATTGGCGCAGCAGCAGGCAATATGATTGCAATCCACAACGTAGTTGCTGCGTCTGCCACTGTTGGTTTGCTGGGACAAGAAGGCACCACGCTAAGAAAGACCATTTGGCCAACGTTGTATTACACGTTATTTACCGGCCTGATTATTTTTATAGCCATAAAGGTACTGGGCATTACCGATCCACTTATGCCTTAATTAAATCAACAGGTGCCTAGCGGGAACCTTCACTTTACACAGCCTGTAACAGTGCCCGCTAATACGTCACCAGCAACAGCGCCGGAGCTTTCGATGAGTAACCTTTTTTATAATGCCGCACCGCAAGAGACTCGGGTTGCACCGCCACGCAAGCCCGCGCGCACTTACCCGACCGGCAAGCCCACTCAGGTGTATTTATTTGGTACCTGCGTGGTGGATTTATTTTTCCCTGAAGCTGGGATGGATGCGATTCACTTGCTAGAGCGTGAAGGCATTCGCGTTGACTTCCCGCAAGGACAAAGTTGCTGCGGACAACCCGCCTACACCTCCGGTTACACCGAGCAAGCCCGCGAAGTAGCACGCTCACAGCTCAAGCTGTTTGAAAACGACTGGCCGGTGGTGGTCACATCAGGCTCCTGCGCTGGGATGTTTCGCGAACACTATCCTGACCTATTTAAAGACGAACCGGAAATGCTAGCCAAGGTTAAGCATCTCGCCGAACGCACCTATGAGCTGGCCGAGTTTTTATTGCATGTCTGCGACGTGCAACTGATTGATCAAGGCGCACCGTTACAAGTGGCGCTGCATACTTCCTGCTCAGCCCGTCGCGAAATGAACACCCATCTGCATGCGCGCGCACTGCTGAGCCAATTAGCTCAGGTTGAGCGGGTTGAGCATGACCACGAAAGCGAATGCTGTGGCTTTGGCGGTACCTTCTCAGTACGGATGCCAGATATTTCTGGGGCGATGGTCGCTGACAAAACCCAGTCTTTACTGGCCAGCGGCGCGCAGCAGGTGGTCA
>JAAYTE010000053.1 GCA_012518175.1 Gammaproteobacteria bacterium
AAGTTAAAGCGGTGCGCGCGCGCGGTGCGCGGGTGGTCTTGCACGGTGATGCTTTTCCTGAATCTTTGGCTTATTCATTGAAACTGGTTGAAGAAAAAGGCTTGGTGTATATCCACCCATACGATGACCCTGATGTGATTGCTGGGCAGGGTACTGTGGCGATGGAGATTTTGCGCCAGCATCAAGGCCCTTTACACGCGGTTTTTGTGCCCTGTGGCGGTGGTGGTTTGCTTGCTGGCGTGGCGGCGTACATCAAATATGTACGGCCAGAAGTGAAGATTATTGGTGTTGAGCCCATTGACTCCAACTGTTTGCAGCAGGCTTTGGCAAGCGGTGAACGTGTGGTCTTGCCGCAAGTGGGACTCTTTGCAGACGGTGTTGCGGTGACTCAAATTGGTGAGTACACCTTTGATATTTGCCGGCATTATGTTGATGAAGTCATTACCGTTAATACCGATGAAATTTGTGCGGCAATGAAAGATATTTATGATGATACCCGCTCTATCACTGAGCCTGCGGGGGCTTTGGCGGTGGCGGGGATTAAAAAATATATTGAGCGCAGCGCCATTGCCGGTGAAACCTTAGTGGCAATTGACTCTGGGGCCAACGTTAACTTTGACCGCTTACGCCATGTGGCTGAGCGTGCTGAGTTGGGTGAGCAGCGCGAAGCTATTATTGCGGTGACTATTCCAGAAAAGCCCGGCAGCTTTAAACGCTTCTGTGAAGCCATTGGTAAGCGACAAATTACCGAGTTTAATTACCGTTACCATACCGACAGCACGGCGCATATTTTTGTTGGTGTGCAAACGCATCCTGATTTAGATCCGCGTTCAGTCTTGGTCGCAAGTTTACGAGAGCAAGGCTTCCCAGTGTTGGACTTAACTGAGAACGAATTGGCGAAGTTACACACGCGGCATATGGTTGGTGGGCATGCGGATGCAGTCAGCAGTGAGCGGGTTTTTCGTTTTGAGTTTCCCGAGCATCCCGGTGCTTTATTTAACTTTTTAAATAAATTGGGTGGGCGCTGGAATATTTCTATGTTCCATTACCGTAACCATGGCGCAGCAGTGGGGCGTGTCTTAGCTGCTTTACAGGTGCCCAAAAATGATCAAGAACTGCTGATTGAAGCGTTGGATAAAATTGGTTATCCATACTGGGATGAAACTGAAAATCCGGCTTATCAACTGTTTTTAGGATAGGCTGAGCGCGCTTCAGCTTGAGGCGCTATTGGTTAATATGGTTTAGGAGTAACAAGGCTTGGAAAATTACTTAGTGTTGCGGATTAGTCACAGTGTGCCGGCAGTTTTGCTGCTGCTGGGTGTGCTTGCCCATATCATTATCGTGTGGCGCGCTCGGGGTAAAGGCCCGGTTATTTTGGCAGAAAAATTACGCCGTACGCGAGTGATTAGTTTGCCGGTTTTTGCGCTATTGGCTCTGAGTTTGCCGATCACAGGTTGGTGGATGACCCATCTGTCCGGGCTGCCCTTAAGCCAGAAGTGGTTGATGCTCAGTATTGCGCTATTACCACTGCTGTTTATTTTCGGTGGTTTTTTATATAGCAATTTGAGCCGCTGGCAATTACAACTGGCGCAACAGAAAAGTGCCAGCGCGCGTGATCAAGGCTTAGCACTGTTGTGGGCGATTCTAGTTTTTGTGATTTTGCTGGCAACCAGCGCACTAATGGGCGCTAAGCCCGTTTAAATTACTGCATGGCAGGCTGTAGAAGCTTGGATTGACCAAGTTTCTGCAGTTCGGCATCTACCAAGTGGGTGAGTATTAACTGGCCCTTACTACCGACTCGAAACAAGCCATAGCGCGCTTGTTCATACATGCTGCCAGTACCTTCCTGAAAGAAAAAAGCATTGGTCGCAAACTTTATGCGGCCATTACGCACACGGTATTGCAGCCGTAATTGATCTTCTGCTAACGCTTGCTGCTGATCCAGAGTCACTAAACTGGCCCGTCGTTGAGGGTCGAGTTGTACAGTGACTTGGCCGTCTAAATGTTGTTCTTGTTTTGGTAGCTGCTGGTGAATGGCATCGGCCATGGCAAAGCGTAGCGCCATATAGTCGCCTTGCATCAATGAGCGCGGGTCCACTGGTGCCAGTTCTAAAAACAGGATTTCGCCATGTTCAATTAAGGTTTCGTTTTGCCAAATAGCCAGGTTAACCACAGCTAAAATCAACGGCGCGCAGAGCAAAATAAGCCATTTACGCATGGGGTTCTGGCTCCGCGCTCAATAGATGGGCGCTGCGATTTAATAGCGCGTAGAGCAGCAGTAACGCGCTGCCACTGAGGCACAGCACGATTGATTTATACAGTAGGCTGTTATTTAAATTGTAGTAATAGAGCAGTAAATAAACGCCTAGTAACAGCAGGTTCAGCCAGATCAGGCGCGGCTTGGCCAGAGCGACACCAATGCAGAGCAGTAAGCATAAGGGCGCTATTCCAGGCATGGTTAAATTGACTAAGCCAATCGCAAAGCTGACAAAGAACGCAATGTAAGTCAGTTGTGCGTGCTGTACGTAGCGGCGAATTAATTGCCAAGCCAGCAGCAGGCAAACAAGGCTGGTCAGTGCTGCTGCGAGCCACAATTGTCTATGCCAGTTGTCCTCGGCAATGTGCAGCCAAGTAGATTCAGTGCTGTTACCCAGCAGGGCAAGAAAAATCATGGCCCACAAGGCAAGCGTTAAGCCTGTGCTGGCTGGCTGCCAATAGGCGCTGTTATTAAAGCGGCGTAGGCTATTGAGCTGCAGCCCTATTGCAGCAGCACTCAGTAGCGGCAGTGCATACAGCCATGCTTGCTTATCCAGTAGCCACATTAAGGCAGCACAAGCGAGAAATACCGCGGTAGCGCGCAGACTGCGCATGCCAATAGCGGCAAACAGAAACAGCTCTAATACCAGCATGCAGGCTGCGGTGAGTTGACTGCTAGCGGAGCTTTCCCAGACGCCGAATACAATAAAAGCTTGTCCAGCTAAGCTACAGGCAAAAACAAATTGTTCGAGAAATAAAGGCAAGTTTGCCAGACGGCTGAGGCCAATACTGATGGCACAAAGTATGATCCCCAGTATCCAGATACTGCTGGCTTGGGCTAAAAAGCTGGCGAAAATAGATGCAATAAAACCGCAAAAAAATAGCGCTGTTAACCACCCTGAAATGCCTAGTAGAATTCGTAGAAACAATGCTGGCTGCGGATTACTTGGCTCTAATGCTGGCATTTTACCTGTGACTAAACCTGCCTGTTGCAGTTGCTGCCAGAGTGCTATGGGCTGGGTCATGGCGTGCTTCCAGAAGTGCGTGGTAATTTAGCCCGCTGGCTGAGATGGCGTAACCAAATTGTCGCAGCAGTGGATAAACCCAGTACAGTTAGGGTCAGCAGCAAAAACAGCGCTTCAAGGGCAATAACATCTGCTAGTGTTTGCACCAGAATAACCACGGATAAAATAATCGCCGCCAGACTCAGGGCCGAGAGCATCATCAGCTCGAGCTGGCGTAGACGGTACAGATAGAGCCAAGTAAGGCTAAAGCCTAGCCAGATCGGTAGCGTCAGTACATCAGTGTTGCTCCATGAGTCGACATAACCTATGGCTAAGATGGTAATTATTAATAAACTGTACAACGCAATAATTCGCTCGCCCCAGCGCAATAAAAGAGTACTGGTCGAGCGCTGCGTAGCCAGAATCCACAGGCCTGTAGCGCCAAGGTTAAGGGCGAAGATAGACCAAAGCGGATGAGTAAAAGGTGCGCTGAATTGGTGGATACTCAGGTTGTCCAATGCCAAGACTAAGCTGAGGTTGAGTAAAACCAGTAGCAATAACCACAGGACTGGCAGACGTGCCAAAAGCGTCCATGGCGTGATCAATACGGCCCAAACTAAAAAGAGTTCGTAAGTGTCAGCTCCGCTTTGATAGGTCTGGCCTACTAACGCCAGTAGCGCGCCGACTAACAGGCAGGCTGCAAATAATGATGCTTGCCCAGCAGGATGTTGCAGATTAACCCGTAGCAGCGGCAGCAATGACAGCAGCAAAGCACCTTGAGCAATAATAAATTTATTAAAGCGACTTAAGTCATCCCAATTGTAGGCAAAAAAGAAAATCACCCCACTGCACAGCAGCAGAACGGCGCAGGCCAGTACCACGCGGCTGAGCAAGCGCAAATTATCCGCAGCGCTAGGGACACAACCGGTGATCTGCAGTGCGTGTTCCAGCTGATCTGGGGCCAGATCACCACTGGCTACCCAGTCCAGTATCTGTTGGCGTTTGCTAGGCATTGCTGCGGTTACGGTGCTAAGCGAGCGTTAAGGCTGTTCTCAGCTAAACGCTGCGCCTGTTGTTGAGTCATCCCCAGGCCTGTGTGCAGGGCTTGGAAGTTTTCCGTGAGATAACCACCAAAATAGGCGGGGTCATCAGAGTTCACCGTAACCATGGCGCCTTGCTCGAGCATTTGTAAAATCGGGTGCTCGCTCATATTTTGGTACACGCGCAATTTGGTGTTGGATAATGGACAAACGGTGAGGGGGATTTGCTCTTCAATCAAGCGGGCCATTAAGCGCGGGTCTTCCCAGGCACGTACACCGTGATCGATGCGACTGACTTTAAGTAAATCCAGTGCTTCCCAGACATACTCAGGTGGCCCTTCTTCACCTGCATGGGCCACGGCCAATAAGCCTTCAGCGCGAGCCTTGGCAAAAACATTGGTGAACTTGCTAGGCGGATGGCCCAACTCCGAGCTGTCTAAGCCAACGGCAAAAAACAAATCGCGAAAGGGCATGGCTTGCTGCAGGGTATGGAAGGCATCTTCTTCGGATAAGTGGCGTAAAAAACTTAAAATCAAACCGCTGCTGATGCCCAGTAAATCTCTGGCGTCACCCAGCGCTTCGCTGATCCCGGTAATCGCCACTTCCATGGAGACACCGCGGGCGGTGTGGGTTTGCGGGTCAAAAAACGGCTCAACGTGAATTACATTTTGCTCTTCACACTTCTGCAAGTAGGCCCAGGTCAGGTCGTAGAAGTCTTGTTCAGTTTGCAGCACATTGGCACCTTGATAATAGATGTCCAAAAACTCCTGCAAATTATTAAAGTCGTAAGCACTGCGCAGTGCTTCTACACTGTCCCATGGCAGTTTAATGTGGTTGCGTTCTGCCAGTTGAAACATCAACTCAGGCTCCAGCGAGCCTTCTAAGTGCATATGCAGTTCTGCTTTAGGTAATGCATTGAGCCAGTTATACATGGGGCTAACCTGTTCTAGGCAGAGCTGTCGGCAGGAGCATGCCGGCAGCACTGTGGTGAATTAAAGCTCTGCGCTGTTGTGATCGAGGAAAATATCACAGTAGGCACAATAGAGTGCGCCACAGAACAAGGGTAAATAAACAATAGCGACGGCAATACCAAGTAACCAGCCGAGCAATGGAATAGCAACAAAGATGCTGATTACAAAGAGGCAAACGGTGAGCACAACAAAAAACACAATGAATGGTAGGATGTTACGTAAACTTCCGGCAAAGCTGCGTTTAATTGCGGCGACGACAGGTACTTGGTGCTGATGGACTAAAACCGGGGCAAAGACAAATGCCATGGCTAGGGCCAGAGAAGCAGGGATGGAGATGAGCAGCATAAGAATGCCGCCAACAGCCAGACGCCCCATATCAATATTACCGTTCATTATGTCAGTGACCGAGCCCAGACTCATAAAGGCAACAATGCCTAAGACAAGGATCAGTACAGTACCGGCAAGCAGATACAGTGCGCCTACGCCAAGTAGATTGGCAGGGGCTTTAAAGGGTTCAAATAAATCATTAGCCGTCACTGCTTGTTGCTGTTTGGCATGTTTAAAGGCTAAGAAGAAACCTGCCATCATGGCTGGCCACAGCAGAGTGATGGCTAAACCACCAAGAAATGGCACCAAGCCAAGAATGAAAATTGCCACTAGGCTTATCACGCTCATCACGGAAAAAACCAGCGGCTCCTTCATGAGCAACGCCCAACCCTCAGTGAGCCAGCTGAATCCGCGTCCTGCTGCGACCTTATGTGGTTCGCTGCGTAAAAGCGGTGAGGTATTGTTGCTGATGTTTGCTGTGGCTAACTCAGGTACTGGTTGTGCTGTATCGCTCATTGAGGTACGTCCTTTTAATTAATCAATTGAAGCAGCATGGTAAAACAAAGCTATTCAATAAACAGTGCTGACAGCACAATTTTCCAGTTTAAACTGCCACTTTGGCCTTAATATGCGGGTGTGCTTGATAATCACACAGCTCAAAATCTGCAAAAGTGAAGTCAAAAATAGACTTTACTGCCGGATTGATGCGCATCGTGGGTAAGGCAAACGGCTCGCGGCTCAGTTGCTCTTCCACTTGCTGCATATGGTTGGAGTACAGATGGCAGTCACCGCCGCTCCAAATAAAGTCGCCCAGATCAAGCTCGCAGACCTGCGCCACCATCATGGTCAGTAACGCATAGCTGGCAATATTAAAGGGCACACCGAGGAAAATATCCGCCGAGCGCTGATAGAGCTGGCAGCTGAGTTTGCCGTCGGCGACATAAAACTGAAACAGTGCATGGCAGGGTGGCAATGCCATATCGTCCACCAGCGCTGGGTTCCAAGCACTGACAATTAAACGGCGCGAATCAGGATTGCTTTTGATCATCTCAATCACATTGCTGATCTGGTCAATGGACTCACCGTTAGGCGTTGGCCAGTTGCGCCATTGATAGCCATACACTGGGCCTAAATCACCGTCTTCATCAGCCCACTCATCCCAAATGCGCACACCATTGTCTTGCAGGTATTTGATATTGGTATCGCCCTGCAAAAACCACAGCAGCTCATGAATAATGGACCTTAAGTGGCATTTTTTGGTGGTAACCAGCGGAAAGCCTGCCTTTAAATCAAAACGCATTTGGTGGCCAAAGACACTGCGCGTACCGGTGCCAGTACGATCACTTTTATCCACGCCCTGATCGCGCACATGGCGCATTAAATCCAGATACTGTTTCATTGTGCCGTCACCTCTTGACGCTTATATGCATACATAATTAAGCCGATACCGCCAATAATCATCGGAATACACAACACTTGACCCATAGTCAGCCAATCAAAGGCTAAGTAGCCCAGCTGCGCATCCGGTACGCGGACGAACTCAACGATAAAGCGGAAGATGCCGTAACACAGGGCAAACATGCCTGA
>JAAYTE010000309.1 GCA_012518175.1 Gammaproteobacteria bacterium
AGACTGACCACAAACATGATCAGGGCTTGGAACATTTCTGCGGTTTCCCAGCGGTAGTGGATAAACGGCAGGCGTATTTTAAAAGGACCTGCAGGCCAGAATGGCTGCTCTTCACCGTCTTTACGTTGATACAGTTGCATAGTTAAAGCCTCTTAAGAGACCTGTGCCGCGACCCTGATCAAGTGCGAGGCTGCACAGGTTTAGTTTTATTGTTGTTGTAAGTGCAGGTTTTTAACCTGTTGTTATAGCGCTTTAGCGTTTTCACGCAGGACAAATTTTTGGATTTTTCCCGTTGAGGTTTTTGGCAGTTGGGTAAACACCACGGTTTTTGGCACTTTAAATGCGGCTAAATGCTCGCGGCAAAAGCTCATAATGGCTTCCGCGGTGATATGTTCTTGGCCAGCTTTTAACGCAATAAAGGCGCAAGGGGTTTCGCCCCAATGCGCATCGGGACGCGCCACCACTGCTGCTTCTAATACTGCAGGGTGGTGATAGAGCACGCCTTCCACTTCAATGGTGGAGATGTTTTCGCCACCAGAAATGATGATGTCTTTGGAGCGGTCTTTAATTTCCACATAACCATCGGCATGCCATACGGCTAAGTCACCGGTATGGAACCAGCCGCCCTCAAAAGCTTCGTGGGTGGCCGTTGGGTTTTTCAGGTAGCCCTTCATCACGGTATTGCCGCGCATAAAGATTTCGCCGATGGTTTGCCCGTCTTTTGGGGTTGGCGCGAGTGTTTTCGGGTCAGCAACCATGACCCCTTCGAGGGTTGGGTAACGCACACCTTGGCGGGATTTAATCACTGCTTTCTCTTCTAAAGGCAGATCATTCCACTCTTCATGCCATGCGCACAAGGTGACTGGGCCGTAGACTTCAGTGAGGCCGTAGACGTGGGTGACTTCAATGCCCATGGCTTCCACCGCACCAATGACTTGTGCTGGCGGCGCGGCACCGGCCACCATCGCTTTAACTGGGTGTTCAATCGCCGCTTTGGCTTCGGCGGGCATATTAACTAAGGCTTGCAGCACAATAGGCGCACTGCACATATGAGTGACCTGCTCATCGCGAATCAAATTGAGCACTTTTTGTGGATCGACGCGGCGTAAAAATACATGCACACCAGCCAAGGCCGTAATGGTCCAGGGGTAGCACCAGCCGTTGCAATGAAACATCGGCAAGGTCCACAAATACACCGGATGATTACCCATGGCCCACGTCATTTGGTTGCCCATTGAATTGAGGAATGCGCCGCGGTGGTGGTAGACCACACCTTTGGGATTACCGGTGGTGCCAGAGGTGTAATTGAGCGCAATGGCTTGCCATTCATCGTCTGGCCACTGCCAAGCAAACTCAGGATCACCTTCGGCTAAGAACGCTTCATAATCCAAGTCACTGACGGGCTTGCCCTCACCGTACTCTGGGTCATTGACGTCAATAATTAAGGGAGGGTGTTCCAACATGCGGCAGGCGGTTTGCGCTACATCGCAAAACTCACGGTCCACCACTAAAACTTTGGCTTCACCGTGTTGCAGCATAAAGCTAATGGCTTCTGCGTCGAGGCGCACATTGAGGGTGTTAATGACTGCGCCAATCATTGGTACGGCAAAGTGCAGTTCGAGCATTTCTGGAATATTGGGCAGCATCACCGCCACTGTATCGTCTTTGCCGATACCACGATTAGTCAGCGCAGAAGCCAGCTTGCGACAGCGGGTATAGGTTTGTGCCCAAGTACGACGAATGGAGCCGTGGACGACTGCCGGGTAGTTTGGATAAATTGCAGCGGTGCGCTCAATAAAACTGAGTGGGCTGAGGGCCACGTGATTGACTGGGTTGCGGGCAAGGCCTTGTTCATAGATCGACATATTTAACACCTGTGGCTTATTGTTAGCTCTAGCCGTTAACTGATATAGAGTTATACGGTTGGTTTGTGTCTATGTTATAGGCTTTGTCTTTTTGCAATGGTAGATAAACTATAGTCATATAGTGCTTTTACTATATTGTTTAGGGTTGTGTATGGCTGGGAAAGGTAATCAAGCGCTGCAACTGCAGTTGTTACAGCGTTTGCTAAGCGAAAAACAGCCACTGGCTGAGTGCGCGCGTGCCTTGCAAGCAGTGCTGAGTGCGGACCCGCAGGTGCGTTCGGTGTGGTATTTCACTTGGCAGCAGCAGGCGGGTATTTACAGCCCAGAAGGCGATGTTCGCGGCTGGCCACCTGGCCCTGGAGACTTGCAAAACGTTAGCGATCAGCACTTATTTACTGCCTTGCAAGCGCAGTCGCAGCTCAGTATTGCGCAGGCCAGCAACATCGATTGCTGGTTAGTCAAACGTATGCTGCGGGCTGGGGTTTGCTATGGCGTGGTGGCAAGTTTG
>JAAYTE010000310.1 GCA_012518175.1 Gammaproteobacteria bacterium
CGCAGTAATGTGCGCTCCGGCGAGCGTATGGTGGAAGTTAATCCAGAAGGCAAAGAGGCGCTGACGTTATTTAAGGTGCTGCGCCGCTTTGGTGATTACGCCACCATGGTGGAAGCCAGTCCCATTACTGGGCGTACTCACCAGATTCGTGTGCATGCCTTGTACGCAGGGCATGCCATTGCCGGTGACACTAAATACGGTGATGAAAGTTTTAGTAAGGAAATCCGTGAGCTGGGCGGTAAGCGTTTGTTTTTGCATGCCAGTGATTTAAAAGTCACTTTGCCAGATGGCGAGGTGTTGGCTGTACATGCGGAGCCGGATGAACAGTGGCAGGGCGTTATCGAGCAGTTAGTGGCTGAAGCTACTGAGTAACAGTCATTGCCTTTGCTGCTTTGCTATAGATTATTGCGGTAGGGCAGCTTTTATGATCAGTGCGCTAAACAGGGCTGCAAGACTAGCAACTGCAGATACAAAAAAGGAGCCGCTTGGGCTCCTTAATCTATGGCAAGCAATTAACGCTTGAGGCCGTAACCTTCGGCTAACATGCTTGGGTCGCCATCGGTTTTTTGAGCGTAGTCGCGCGGTGGCTCGGCTGGTGTATCAAATTGGCTGTCTTGTGGGGCACGGATGCGCTCACGCTTTTTCGGCTCAGCGACTAAACCAGCCAATAAGCGCTCCCGCGTCACTTCATCTAAAGCTAAACGCTCAGCGCCTACAGATAAGTGCTCTTGCACATCTTGATAGTTCTGCGTGAGCTTGGTGACTAATGCGGCAGTGGTGTTGAAGTGCGTAACAACTTCACTTTGGTAGCTGTCAAAGCGTTCTTGTAGCTCATCCAACTGGTGCTGAGTTTTTCCGGGTGCCGCACGTTGCAATACGCGTGCTAAAATAACACCGATAATAATTCCACCCACTAACATGAGTGCTGGGATTAACCAAACTGGGAGTGACTGTTCCACAAGACTTCCTCTTTAAACGGCTTTGCTTTACGTTAACCACTTATGCCTGTTCTGTACAGCATAGAACAGGCTCCTATGGGCAATAGTATCTGCTTTATTGACAATACTTGCCACTAGACGAATTTACCCTAATGAGGGTCACGGAGTCCTTTTTGTTAGCGCGTGAAAATCCAATCATGATTGATGGTCCAGCAGGTGCTTTGCAGGCCCTGCATTTACCTGTGGCGGATGCCCGTGGCATTGCCTTGATCTGCCATCCAAACCCCAGTCAAGGCGGCACCATGCTCAATAAGGTGGTGTCGACCCTGCAGCGCACCGCCCGTGATAGCGGTTTGGCTACTTTGCGTTTTAACTTTCGTGGCACCGGTAAGAGTGCAGGTGAACACGATATGTACAGCGGTGAAGTGGATGATGCCGAAGCGGCGCTGACTTGGCTGCAAGAACAACACCCTAATTTGCCCATTTATTTGCTGGGCTTTTCCTTTGGTGGTTTTGTTGCTGGCAGCTTATCAGGGCGCTTGCAGCAAGCTGGGGTGGCAGTTGAACAGGTCTATTTGGTAGCCCCAGCGGTGATGCGCTTTGATGCCGAGCATCAGCTGGCGAGTGAGTGCCAGTTGACGGTGATTCAGCCAGAAGAAGATGAAATCATTGACCCAGAGTTGGTGTATCAATGGTCTGCAGCGCTAACTCAGCCCCATGAGCTGTTAAAAGTGGCAGAATGTGGGCACTTTTTCCACGGTCGACTGGTTGAGCTGAAAGAGCTGGTTGCCGAACGTCTTTAATTTTTTAGTAATGATTGAGTGATTATGACCACGCGAATTTTAACTGGAATTACCACCACGGGCACACCGCACTTGGGCAACTATGCTGGGGCGATTCGTCCAGCGATTCTTGCCAGTCAAGTGGATAACGTTGAGTCGTTTTATTTTTTAGCTGACTACCATGCCTTGATTAAGTGTGACGACCCGGCACGTATTGCCCGTTCACGTTTAGAAATTGCCGCCACTTGGTTGGCCGGTGGTTTGGATACTGAGCGCGCAACGTTCTACCGCCAATCAGATATTCCGGAAATTACTGAACTGACTTGGCTGCTCACCTGTGTGGCCGGTAAAGGTTTGTTAAACCGTGCCCATGCTTACAAGGCTGCAGTGGATCAGAATGAGGCGGCAGGGCTTGATCCCGATGCGGGCGTGACTATGGGGTTGTTCAGTTATCCAGTGTTGATGGCTGCAGATATTTTAATTTTTAATGCCAATAAAGTGCCTGTGGGCCGTGATCAGGTGCAGCACGTGGAAATGGCGCGGGACATTGGCCAGCGCTTTAACCA
>JAAYTE010000054.1 GCA_012518175.1 Gammaproteobacteria bacterium
AAATCTCAAAGTCCACAGAGTCTAAAATATCCAGCAAGTCGGCTTCATGCAGAGTAAAGGCCACGCGCAGCTTTTTTAAGATGGTGTTGTTGGTTAGCGGCAGTTCAGTCGGTGGCGCGGGTTGCGGACTAGGACCGCGGCGCTCGAGGATTAAATTGTCTAAAAAGCCCACCATTAATTCATCATTCATATAGACAAATGACTCATCGCCTTCGCTGGCTAAGTAGCTGCGTAAGGTGGCGATGTCTAAGTCTGGCTCTACGCCATGCAGCATGTCGAGTAGGGCGTTGTCACTGAGGTCGAGGGTGTAGCGCAGGCTGCGCAGTACATCATTATTAAGCATAGAGTTCTCGGTTCATTATGGGTATCAAAAGTGAATTAAAATTTTTGCGTAGGCGGGCAGTAGCGCCATTGCCCTAACGGCAGCTTCCCCATGGATACTGCTCCAATACGGATGCGGCGCATGGCTAAGACGTCAAGATCAATGCTGGCGCACAAACGCTCAATGACACCTTCGGATGGGTCTTTAAGTACCATGCGAATATGCTCTTCGTTTTGCTGGCTGGCTTTACAACCCGGTAAGCCCACGCCTTTGATCATTTGTGCATGGGCCAGACGTTTAAGGCGTTGCGGGTTGATTTCACCGGCGACTTGCACCACATATTCTTGTTCAAGGCGTGTGCGGTCATCGGTTAATTTGCGTAGGGTGCGCCAATCTTGAGTAAAAACTTGTAAGCCGGTGGCTTTATTTTGCAGTGGCAGCTCGCTAGTTAAACGCGCAAAGTGGCCTTTAAGCTGCTGGATGCCACTGGGGTCTTCTGGCCAATGCGTCTGGGCTGTCAATAATGCCAGCTGCTGCTCTAGCGTAGCGTTGGCTAGCGCTGGCTGGTTAAGCAGTAAAGTGATCGGTGGCAGAGGCTCAGCTACAGCGTCAGCGTGCAACTCGACTTGCTGATCGGTAATGGGGAATTGCGGCTCATCAACTACAGCGCCATTGACCCGCACCCAGCCGCCTTCAATATAGAGCTGGGCTTCACGGCGTGAGCAGCCAATTAAATCAATTAAATGTTTGGAAAGACGCACTGAATCAGTCATAAGAAAAAGCCAAAAGATAATGGCGTAGTATACTGGGTCTGTCTGTTTTATACAGTGCGCCGCTATTTAATGCGCTGTATACCTTTATTGTTCGTGCTGGTGCCTTTTATTAAGGGTACAATCGCCGCCTTTTCACGCATTCGCGTCTCGACTACTCAGGATTTATTTGTGATTTCCACTGCTAATATCACCATGCAATTTGGTGCAAAACCGCTTTTTGAAGATGTCTCTGTAAAATTTGGTAACCGCAACCGTTATGGTTTGATTGGTGCCAATGGCAGTGGTAAATCCACCTTTATGAAAATTCTCGGTGGCGATCTCGAACCATCAGCTGGGCACGTGATGCTTGAGCCAAATGTGCGCTTGGGTAAGTTACGTCAAGACCAGTTTGCCTACGAGCAGTTTACCGTTATTGATACGGTGATTATGGGACACGAAGAACTGTGGAAAGTTAAGGCTGAGCGTGATCGTATTTACTCGCTGCCAGAAATGAGCGAAGCCGACGGTATGGCGGTGGCCGAACTGGAAACTGAGTTCGCTGAAATGGATGGCTATACTGCCGAGTCGCGTGCGGGTGAGTTGCTGCTTGGCTTAGGCATTGGTGTTGAAGAACACTTTGGTTTAATGAGTGAAGTGGCACCGGGTTGGAAGCTGCGCGTGTTGCTGGCGCAGGCTTTGTTCTCAGATCCAGAAGTGCTGCTGCTGGACGAGCCGACTAACCACCTGGATATCAACACTATTCGTTGGTTGGAAGATGTGCTCAGCAGCCGAAATAGCACCATGATTATCATTTCCCACGACAGACACTTTCTCAACAGTGTGTGTACGCACATGGCGGATTTGGATTATGGCGAGATTCGTCTGTTCCCAGGCAATTACGACGAGTATATGACGGCCGCGACGCAAATTCGTGAACGCTTGTTGGGTGAGAATGCCAAGAAAAAAGCACAGATTGCTGAGCTGCAAACCTTTGTCAGTCGTTTCTCGGCCAACGCCTCTAAAGCCAAGCAGGCCACCAGCCGTGCTCGCGCCATTGACAAAATTCACTTGGATGAGGTGAAGCCCTCTAGTCGGATCAGCCCCTTTATTCGCTTTGATCAAAGTAAGAAATTGCACCGCCAAGCGGTTGTGTTGCATGAGCTGAGCCAAGGTTTTGACGGTGAAGTGTTGTTCGACAACTTGAACTTACAAGTTGAAGCTGAAGAGCGTGTAGCGATTATCGGTCCGAACGGTATCGGTAAAACCACTTTGCTACGCACCCTAATGGGTGAGTTGACACCAATGAGCGGTCATGTGAAATGGACCGATAGTGCTGAGATTGGTTATTTTGCCCAAGATCACGCCAGCGACTTTGCCGAAGATATGACCTTGTTCGACTGGATGGGGCGCTGGACTCAAGATGGTGAGCAAATGGTGCGCGGCACCTTAGGGCGTATGCTATTTTCCGGTGATGACATTGAAAAGTCAGTGAAAATTATTTCCGGTGGTGAGCAAGGGCGCATGCTGTTCGGCAAGCTGATCTTACAAAAGCCCAACGTTTTACTGATGGATGAGCCAACCAACCACTTGGATATGGAGTCCATTGAAGCCTTGAACTTGGCGCTGGAAAACTACCCTGGTACTTTGATTTTTGTCAGCCATGACCGCGAGTTTGTTTCATCTCTGGCGACGCGCATCATTGAGCTGAGCGAGCATGGCATCAAAGACTTTAGCGGCACTTACGATGATTACCTGCGCAGCCAAGGCGTCGAGGTTTAGTCGCGCCTGAGCCATCCACTTAGTCTAATCGCGGAAAAATACGTGGACTAAGTGGTAACCAAACTGTGATTTAACTGGCCCGTGAATCATGCGCACGGGCTTTTTAAAGATGACATTATCGATTGATTTAACTAATTGACCGGGACGTACTTCGCCTAAATCACCACCTTTTTTGCCCGACGGACAGGTGGAGTATTTACGCGCTAACTTATCAAAAGCATCGCCCTTATCCAGACGCGCCTTAAGTGCTTCTGCCTCTTCTTTGGTTTTTACTAAAATATGCCGCGCCATTGCCTTGGCCATGTAGCTCACCTCAAGTTTAAATATGCGCAGCAGTTTAGCGTATTTGCCCCTGTCTTGGCGTGAAATGCTGGCTAGGCTTTTCTTTTTGTTGGGCAGTCGGTGAATATGCGTAGCGC
>JAAYTE010000311.1 GCA_012518175.1 Gammaproteobacteria bacterium
TAGGCTGTGCAGCTGCACGGGAATATCGTCTTGCTCTAAGAGGCTATGCCAAGGGAACTCTTGCCACTGCAATTGAGCATCGGCTTGTAACTCATCCTGCCAAGCTAGCGCACCTTGCAAGGCTACAAACTCTTGCGCGCTGGCACTTCAGCGCAAAGATTCCAACTTTGCGCCGCTGGGGTTGACCAGTGCCGCCAAATCCAGGCGCATTTGTTCGGGAGTTTTAGCCAACAAGCCTTCGGCCGTCACTTGATAGCCCTGCTGCATATTGCCCTGCATTTGCACGACCAAATCGGCCAGTGTCAGGGTTTCTGGCAAATCCGCAGCAGCTAAAAACTCTGCCACATTGACAGTTAACTGCACAGGCAAATCCGCATCCAAAACCTGCGCCTCACCCTTGAGGGTTGCCGCCAGATAACCTGCGGTCTGCGCATTTAAAGTCAGTGTATGCAAGCTGCCACTCAACTGAGCCTGCACGGTTAAGTTTGGCTCGTCAGGAATGGGAATCTGCGCAGCCACTTGTAACTGCAACGGCCAATCGGCTTGCGGAACAATATTGCCTTTAACTTGCACGCTGTACTCTTGGTGGCTCAGGCCCAGCTCAGCAATATGAATGCCATCAGCCAACCAGCGGGCACGCAAGCCTGCAGCAGTTACTAATGATTCACCATTAAGAATAAACTCGCCCACACTGAGGCGCTGCACCTCAATCTGCAAGGGCAGCTGTAAGTCAGGCAACTCAAGTGTTTGCTCCGGCTCATCGGCGGTTTCTGTGGGCGGCAGCACAAGCGCAATGCGCTCAACTTCTAAGGTATCTAGACACAAGGTGCTGCGCAGCAAGCAGCTGGGACGTATTTGCATGTGCGCGTTGCTTAAGTGCAGCGACATACCCTCTTGCTGCCATTGTAATTCTTCCGCGCGCCATTCAGTTAGCACGGCTCCCTGCCAGCCGGAAACCGTTAAACCCGGCACTTGATTCAGCATCCAACGGCTGCCCGCCTGCGTGGCCAGCACAGTGTAGCTTGCGCCCAGCATTAGCAAAATCAAACCCAGCACAGTTAACACAACGGCAATGCTGATGCGCTTCATAGCTCTGGCCCCATGGAAAAGTGAATCCGCCAGCCTTTGTCATCATTCAAGGGTTGGGCTAAATCTAAGCGGATCGGCCCCACTGGCGATACCCAACGAATACCCACACCCACAGCGGTTTTAAGGCTGTCGCTCAAGGAGTTAAAGGCATTACCGTTATCAATAAAGGTTGCCGCGCGCCACTGCTCAGCAAAGCTGTATTGATACTCAACACTGCTCGCAATCATGTAACGTCCACCTTCTCGCTTACCACGGCGATCACGGGGCGATAAGGTTTGATAACCATAACCGCGCACACTTTGGTCGCCACCGGCAAAAAAGCGTAAGGACGGCGGTATTTTATTATAGTTATTGGTGGAAATTGCCCCAATTTGTACACGGCCAAGGAAGCGATGCTTATCAGCAAGAGTGATCAGTCCGCGACTTAAAGCAGTGACATGTAACAAATCAGCATCGGCCAGCACATCTTGCTTGGCGCCACGCACTTCCCACTGCAAGCGGTAACCGCGACTCGGATCAATGGGGGAATCGCTATGTAGCACGGAATAACTTACGCCCGGCATTAAAAAGCTACTGCGGCCATCTTTACTGCCTGAGCCAAAGTTATATTGCTCTTGCTCCCACGTCAGCGAGAGCACTCGCATCCAATCACTGGGGAGTCGCGACTGCCACAGGGCACCAATATTAATTAAACGGCTATCAACATCCACCAAATCCTCACGCTGATAACCGGTGAAAAAGCGGACATAATCGGTCAGCGGCTCCGACAATGGCACCTGATACCAGGTCGAAACGTTTTGTCGTGGTTTAGAAACCTCACTGTCAAAACCCAGCTTATGACCTTTGGCGTTGACCCGGTGCCGCTCCCAACCAAAGCGGGCACGGGGGCCAACGTCGGTGGAAAACCCCGCACCTAAACTGAGCGTGCGCGGCTTAATTGGGGTTAAGCTGACGGTAACTGGAATTTCCAAAGGTCCGTCCGCAGCGCCCACCGCATCCACGCGCACATCTTCAAAGTAGCCACTGGACTGCAAGTTTTGATTAAGCTTGGCGACCAGCGCAGAGTTGTAGGGTGTACCAGGCTTGAAGGGCACTAAGTGTTCCAGTAGCTGCGAGTCAATTTTGGCTTTCTCGGAAAAGCTGACCGGCCCCAGTAAATAACGTGGGCCGCTGTCAAACAACAGGTTGATATCAGCAGCGCCAATTTGTGGATCAATCAGCAACTCGCTTTTAGTAAAATGCGCGGCAAAAAAACCAAAGCGTAAAGCCTGATTTTGCAGCATACTTTTCACATCGTCATAGGCACTGTGATCAAGACGCGCACCGACTTCTAAACGCTTATCATCCGGCAAAGCAAAGGCCGGCAACTCTGCAGCTGGTCCTTCCACGACAATATTTACCGACCGCAAACGCACCGGCTCACCGCGATCCACCAGCACCTGCATCACTGGATTGGCATCATCGGTCACCCGCACGACAATTTTTGCTTGGTAATACCCCAGTGCCTCACTGGCCAAGCGCGCACGCTCTTGCACGGCACGCTTCATCGCATTCAGCGACTTGGCATCACCTTCGCTTAAATCATGAATATACACTTCAATGTTTCTTTTCAGCGCAGCACTCTTCGGCGTCACCTGAACATCAAGACGGTCTTGTGCATGGCTGGCAAAAGACCACAGGATTAGCAGCACAGCGGTACTGCAGATTACGACGATACACCTGATTCCAGTACTCATAAAAGTTTAGTCAACGTCCTAGGTTAGATTCTGTAAGGACTCTAGCGAGCGTTACTCGCATGCAGTTTGACTAGCATGCACCTGATTGCGTCCAGCGTCTTTTGCTGCATAGAGGGCAATATCCGCATTTTTAAGAACCTGAGCAATACTGGCTGAACCACACGGCCAACTAGCAACTCCCAGCGACAAGGTTACTGGTCTAGCTCCGTTTGGACAAACACTCTCAGCAATTTTTTTGCGTAAGCGCTCAGCCACTCGATGGGCCACTACTGTTTCTGTTTGCGGTAGCAGTATGACAAACTCTTCCCCGCCAGAGCGACAAACCAAATCATCTGGTCGTGATGCCGCCTGCATATGCTGGGCTAAAGTTTGCAAAACTCCATCACCCACATCATGCCCAAACTCATCATTAATACGCTTAAAGTGATCAATATCAGCCACTATTACCGAAAAGGGTTGTTCTTGGCGCTCCCATTCATCCAGCGCTATTTGCATGCCACGGCGATTAATCAAACCAGTCAGCGGATCAGTAATGTTTTCTAAGTTGAGCTTGCCCATTTTCTTATTGAGACCGGCTAAGCCGCGTAACATCGCTCTTTTTAACTGCGATGCTTCAAAATACCACACAGAAATACTGGAAATCTGTGTATTAATATCCGGTTCGTCCAGCTCTTCAGCACTGCGTGCCAGCTGCCACAGTGGTTTGGAAATCCAACGTGAAACCAACCACACCAGCCAGACAATAAAGATAAAAAACGGAAAGCTGTACTTCGCCACAGCTAGCATCTGCTGATCCATGCCAGACAAAGTGGCTTCCAAGGAGCGCTGGGTAACCACGCCCCAATTGGCGCTGGGGACAGGCGCATAACCGGCAAGCATCTCAATACCATGAGAATTGAGTAAGTACTGACTGCCGGTTTGTTGCTTGACTACTTTTTCAATCACCGGATTACCAACAATCACCTCGCCGATACGCTCAGCATCCTGATGATAAATAATCCGACCACCGCTATCGACAGCATAAATATAAGCATCGTTGGCATGGTAATGACGCCCCAACA
>JAAYTE010000312.1 GCA_012518175.1 Gammaproteobacteria bacterium
CTATTCGAGTATCACCACTGCCGTTGAAGCGATTAAGCGCGGTGCTGCCAATTACTTGTGCAAGCCAGCCGACGCTGACGATGTATTGGCTGCATTGCTGTCTGATCATGCAGATTTGGCCACCCTGATCCCTGAAAACCCGATGTCAGTTGATCGTGTGCAATGGGAGCATATTCAGCGTATTTTAGCTGAACATGACGGTAATATATCGGCTACGGCGCGGGCGTTAGGCATGCACCGGCGCACCTTGCAGCGCAAGTTGCAAAAACGTCCGGTGCACCGTTAGGCATAAAAAAGGCCTGAGTATGACTACGCAGGCCTTAGCTGAAATTGCTGCTAGGCGCTAACGCGTACCGAAAACCACCATGGTTTTACCCTTAACGTCGACCAATCCTTGCTCTTCAAGGTTTTTCAACACGCGCCCGACCATTTCCCGCGAGCAGCCAACAATGCGGCCGATTTCTTGGCGGGTAATTTTAATCTGCATGCCATCTGGGTGGGTCATGGCATCGGGCTGTTTGCAGAGTTCTAATAGTGCTCCAGCGACACGGCCAGTCACATCCAAAAAAGCTAGGTCGCCCACTTTACGGGTGGTGTTGCGCAAGCGATCAGCCATTTGGTTGCCCAAGGCATACAGCATTGTCGGATCTTGCTCGGTGAGTTCGCGAAATTTGGCATAACTGATTTCAGCAACTTCACATTCAGTTTTAGTGCGCACCCAAGCGCTGCGTTCTTGTTCATCTTTGTTGCTGCTATTAAACAAGCCAAGCTCACCAAAAAAATCCCCCGGATTAAGGTAAGCAATAATCATTTCTTTACCATCATCATCTTCAATTAAAATGGTGACAGAGCCCTGCAAAATGAAAAATAATGACTCGCAGCTATCCCCTGCATAAATAATAGTGCTTTTGCTAGCAAAACGACGTTTGTGGCAGTGTTCAAGTATTTTATCAATGTTCTTAATTTTTGGTGTCAGTGTAATGGCAACCATGTGTGCGGTACCCCAAGAGTGAATCAAGCCTTAATAAAGCGAGGCAAGTACTTTTGTTTTTATTATTATTGTCGTTTTTGTTATTCCTACAAGTGTGCCGTACTAATCATAAAGATAAGCCTACTTAAGGCAAGGTTTTTCCAGGATTGTGAAGAAGGTCACGTTTTTCAAGGTTTTTAAAGCCTTTATCTCAGAGCCAGTGGGAGTGAGCGCTGTGGTAAGCTTGCTGCTTTTACAGGGCATAACAGGAGAATCATTATGCAGGCGCGGGTGAAGTGGGTTGAGCAGGCGATGTTTTTAGCTGAGTCAGGCAGTGGTCATGCACTGGTTATGGATGGCCCGGAAGACAGTGGTGGGCGCAATATGGGTGTGCGGCCAATGGAAATGCTACTGATGGGCTTAGGTGGCTGCAGCAATTTTGATGTGGTCAGTATTTTAAAAAAATCACGCCAAGCAGTGCAAAATTGTGAAGTGCACATTGATGCAACACGTGCCGATGTTGAGCCCAAAGTGTTTACCAAAATCGCTTTGCACTTTATTGTTACAGGCACAAATTTAAAAGAAAATGTCGTTAAGCGGGCAGTGGATTTGTCGGCCGAAAAGTACTGCTCAGCCTCGATTATGTTGGGGCGTGCTGGGGTTGAGATTACCCATAGCTTTGAGATCATCGAGCTTGCCGAAACTGCTTAAGTGATGGCTGGATCTATTGTGCTTTAAAACTGGCATCTACAAGCCTTGCTCTGCATAATGGCGCGCTGCGCTGTTGCATGCCAAGCAGCGTGTC
>JAAYTE010000055.1 GCA_012518175.1 Gammaproteobacteria bacterium
GCCCAGAAAAACTCAATGCACTGGATCCTGAAAGTTTCCATCTGTTGGCGCAGGCACTGTATCGCCTGCAGCATGACAGCGAACTGCGCGTCGGTGTTATCCAAGCCAACGGCAAGCACTTTACCGCAGGTTTAGAGCTGGATAAGTGGGCGCCGACCTTTGCCACAGGCCAAGCTCCAAAAATGGCGCAAGGTGAAATCGATCCCTACGGCATTGCTGGCGAAATTTTGAGCAAACCTTTAATCATGGCTGCACAAGGTTTGTGCTACACCTCGGGCCTGGAGTTGTTACTAAATACCGAGATCCGTCTTGCCACCACTGAAACACGTTTTGCTCAATTGGAAGTGCAGCGCGGTATTTACCCCTGTGGTGGCGGCACCGTGCGTTTACCAGAAGAGATTGGCTGGGCGCGCGCGCAGCGTTACTTGCTCACCGGTGATGAGTTTAACGGCCAACAAGCCTATGACTGGGGCATGCTTACCGAGCTGTGCGAGCCTGAACATCTCCACCAGCGCGCCCGCGAGCTGGCCTGTAAAGTCGCGGCAGCGGCACCACTGGGCGTACAGGCCGCACTGACATCCGCAAAGCTTGCGCGTTTGCATGGCGATAGCGCCGCATTATCCGAGGTGTTTGATGATTTGGCCAAGGTCATGGCCAGCGAGGATGCCGCCGAAGGCGTACGCTCCTTTTTGGAACGCCGCACTGCGGTGTTTACTGGGCGCTAGGGCGTTACTTTTTTACTGCGTGCTTATGCAGTGCCAACTATAGCTGCGTAAAGACGCCGCAAGTCCCCCCCCTGTAGGCCCACACTGTCATTCATGGCGGTGTGGGCTTTACTTTGCTACACCTCAACTGGTTCAGTAATAGCATCTCCGTCACTGTAACCACTTAACGCGGCGATCACCACGGTACTGAACAACCAGCCAATACGCTTCATCAAGCTTTACTCCTGATTTAGGCAATGATTGCCCTAGATAAATTAGTGCCGGAATAAAACAACCCTGCATAATTATTGAGGTAGCTTGCAGTATTTAGTTGCCATAGTTTCCAGTAACGACACTGTAAAAGTCTAAGCGCCAGTCCCTGAAGCCCGCCCTAACAAGATAAACAGCGGGTAATTGCGGCCATTTTTATGCGCTATCGAAAAAACTTCACGATAACTCAAGTCTTTAAAGCCAGCCTGCGCCGCAGCTTCTAATAACTGCTGCGGATCAAAACCTAAATGCACAACCCCTTTGGCCGCATTATCACCGTGGAAACTGCCATCTTCGCTGTACAAGTCAACAATGGCCAACTGACCATTTTCTATTAAGCATTGCCGCATACAACCCAGCAGCTTAGGAATATCAGCCACATGGTGCAGTGCCATGCTGCTGACAACTCCTGCATAGCTTTCACTTAAGCCGCAAAAAATATCATGTTCGAGAGTGCTGATATTCGGCACATTTTTCGCAGCCAGTTTGGCCAGCATCGCAGCCGAAGTATCCAATGCGGTCACCTGCCCCACCTGGGCAGCCAAAGGCACACTCAACGCACCTGTTCCCGCACCGAAATCTAACCAGTGCTGGCTTTTATCCAGCGTCAATAAAGGAAAAAAACTCTCGCTTAACTGTGCTAGCTGCTGAGAAATAGGACTGTGCTCAAAACGCTCAGCAGCTTCGGCAAAATGTGCCTGCGCTAAAACCTGTGATGTATCTGGCATAACATCGCTCCTCCAAAACACTATACAAAATAACAATATATCCTATGCTCGCACAAATGCGCAGGC
>JAAYTE010000313.1 GCA_012518175.1 Gammaproteobacteria bacterium
ATTCAAATTGGCGATACCTTTACTGAAGGTGAAGAGCTGTCCTTTACTGGTGTGCCACACTTTGCTCCAGAACTTTTCCGCCGTGTGCGCCTGTCTGATCCACTGCGCGCTAAGCAACTGCGCCAAGGCTTGCAAGAGTTGGCCGAAGAAGGTGCGACCCAAGTGTTCTTCCCGCAACGCAACAACGACATTATTCTCGGCGCCATTGGTGTGCTGCAGTTTGATGTGGTCGCCAGCCGCCTGAAAGAAGAATACAAAGTGGAATGTATTTACGAGAGTATTAACGTCTGGTCGGCGCGTTGGATTGAATGCGACGATAAGAAAAAGCTGCAAGAGTTTAAAGACAAGGCCCATGAGAACCTGTCCATTGATGGTGGTGGTCACCTGACGTATCTAGCACCCACTCGAGTGAATCTGAGCATTATGGAAGAGCGGTGGCCGGACATTAAATTCTTAGCCGCCCGCGAATCCCACTAAGCGGTCAGTCGCTGGACTAAACAGCCTGTAGTCTGCATCCTAAAAGCGAAGGTTTTGACCTTCGCTTTTTTATTGGAGGCCAGCACCCTGATGATTGATAGCCACTGTCATTTAGATTTTCCCGTCTTTGACCATGACCGTGCTGCGGTGATTGCTCGCAGCCAAGCCCTGGGCGTTAGAAAAATGATTGTTGCTGGCATCTCACGGCAACATTGGCCACGCCTCTGGAATACGGTCCAAGCCAACGCTGGCCTCTATGCAGCCTTTGGTTTGCACCCCTACTTTCTCGCTGAACATCAAAACCAAGACTTGCAGGCACTGCGCGAGTATTTAACCCGTTATCAAAATCACCCCAAGCTTTGCGCGGTGGGGGAAATTGGTCTGGATTTCTTGTTAACAGACCTTGATCGCCAGCGGCAAATCGATCTATTCGAGCAGCAACTGGAATTAGCTGCTGAGTTTAATTTACCGGTGATTATTCACGCTCGGCGCGCCAACGCGCAGGTCACTGCTTGCTTAAAGCTAGCGAAACTGCCCCGCGCGGGGATTATTCATGCCTTTTCCGGCAGCTATGAAGAGGCTATGGAATATATCAAGTTGGGCTTCTTACTGGGTTTTGGCGGCGCTGCCACTTGGCCAAGAGCAACGCGCCTACAAAGTGTGTTAAAACGCTTGCCTTTAGAGCACATTGCTTTAGAAACCGACAGCCCTGATATGCCGCCCGCCTGGCTCGTAACTGGCCAGCGCAACAGCCCAGAGCAATTACCACAGATTTGTCAGCAACTGGCTGCGGTGCTCGGCATTAGCAGTGCGGAGCTTGCTGCACAAACCAGTAAGAATGTGCAGCGTTTATTAAACCTATCCGCTTAAAGGCGACCGCGCATTACATCTTAAAGGCACTAATCAGGGTTTTCAGGTGTTCAACCTGAGCACTCATATCTTGACTGGCTTGCGCAGTTTCATCTGCGCCTTGCGCCGTCAGTTCGCCGGTTTGGTTGATCTGCACAATATTTTGATCAATGTCATGAGCGACTGCGGTTTGCTGTTCCGCAGCTGCAGCAATTTGCTGAATTTGATCAACAATCATCCCCACCGCTGCCAGAATATTTTCTAAAGCGCTCTGCACCTCTACCGATTGCGCCACCGTCTCATCGGCCATTACATGGCTGGCACTCATGGCTTTAACCGCCGAGCTAACACCGCCATGTAACTGACTGATCATTTGCTCAATTTCTGCTGTTGAATGCTGAGTACGCTGCGCCAAATTGCGCACCTCATCCGCAACCACCGCAAAGCCACGGCCTTGCTCACCAGCACGGGCAGCTTCAATTGCCGCATTCAATGCCAGCAAGTTGGTTTGCTCGGCAATGCCTTTAATCACATCCAGCACTTGCCCAATCGATTTGCTGTTGGTGGCTAACTGATTAATAGCCACCACTGAGCCGTCAATTTCCTGTGCCAGCTTTTGAATATTGCTGACTTGTTGCTCAACCTGCACACGGCCACTGATGGTCTCATCATTGACACTTTGCGCATTCCCCACCGCTGAGGCAGCACTGTTAGCCACTTCCTGTGAGGTGGCTGACATTTCATTCATGGCAGTGGCCACTTGCTCAATTTGCGCACGCTGCTCTGCAGCAGCGGTATTGCTTTGTGCTGAGACGCTCAACACTCGTGTGGCCTGCCCTTCCACATCATGCACAGTGTTATTGACCTGCTCCAGCAAAGCATGAATACGCTGCACGGTTTGATTAAAAGCACCGCCCAACTCGCCAAGCTCATCGCGGCTTTGCACCTTAAAGTGTGCCGTTAAATCACCCGCAGCAACTTGATCCATCACCAAGCCAAGGCTGCGTAAACTTGAGCGTGTTGATACATAGAAAGCGCTGTATAAATAACCTATGAGCAAAAACACTGCTGCCAGCGCCGCAATTAGCAAACTCATTTGCCAACGATAACTGACTAAGCGCTCACCCAAAACCCCTGCTAAGTAATCGATCACTTGGCTGTTTAAATTGTGGGTTTTATCGATCAAGGTGGAGGTTTGCTGGTAGAGATCGCCCCATGGCTTATCCAGCGAATCAGCCATAATGACATCATCTTCTAAAAGGCGCAGAGCATCTTGTAGGGTCACGCGGCTTTCTGCAGCATAACTACTCAAGGCTTGCGAGGCCGCAATACTGCCAGACAAGGCTTCATTGAGCTTCATTTCATACTCAGCGCTGAGTTTGTCCAGTCCCAACTGCAAGTTATCCAGCAGATTACTGTTGGTGGAGTCCAAATAACCACGGGCCATGGATAAACTCGCCACCGCACGCCCTTCACCCAAGCTTTGGGTCACGTCAGGAGTTACCTCTGTAATTAAGGCAACCAGTTGGCGTACTTCTAAATCTGTATCTTGGCTTAAACCCGTTTGGCTGGTAATAAATCGATTAAATAACACGCCGCTGGCCAATAATTCACCAGCCATCACTGCCCGTGTTTGTAAGGAAGGCTGCTGATGCACAGCCTCAAGCTGCGCTAATAACTGGTTACGCTTACTATCAAAATCCGCGCGTTGCTCTGCGCTGCCTTGGACAAGCTCAAGATGCTGCCATTGGTTGGCAATGTCTTTTTGTAGGCGCTCAATGCGCTGCTCTAACTCTCCGGTGGTGCCACCTTGGCCAATTACTGCGTTAATACGCAACAGATCATGCCAGTGCTCAAGTTGTGCAGTGGTATTTAAGCTGGCATCCAGTAGCTGCAAACCTTGCGCCTCAATTTGCGTACGCACAAACACCTGATATGAGTCACGCACCAAATAAAAATTAGTCACCAGCATCGGCACAAAAAATAATGCACTAATTAAGCTGAACTTCATGCCAAAACTTAAACGATTCATCAGCCTAATAGCTGGATGCAATAAAATCCTCACAGCAATTCCCCCAAGTGTTTCTTGTTATTTTTGGCTGTATTCATGATGTTGCGTCACGCTCAGCAAATTATATTTTTATCGATACTGCGGCTTTATCGCGTATAAGTCGAGCTTTTCAAATTATCATTACCTTAGCCTTACTTATCGACCGCAGCAGACAAAACTTAACCGCGCCAACCCAGTCTTGACAAAGCAGCGCCAAGGCTTTTAGTTAGCTGCTCATACATTTATCACCCAGACAGCGTTAAACTTAAGTATGACTCAATCTACTTACGCTTCACTACAGGCCTTAGACTCATGAAACGTTTTTTTATTTTCCTGGCGGTACTGGTCGGCTGCGCAGCCCTTGCGGCCACGTGGTACGTTCAACAAAAGCTGCCGCAGCGCAGTGGCAACTTGCCGTTAACCGGCCTCACAGACGTTGTTGAGGTGCATTACGATGAACGTGGTGTACCCCACATCCAAGCGCAAAATGAACTCGATGCCTATCGCGCACTCGGTTATGTACAGGCGCAAGACCGCCTCTTTCAAATGGAGATCATGCGCCGCTTAGCCCGTGGTGAGCTGTCTGAAATTCTCGGCCCAAAAACAGTCAAGCTCGACCGTTTATTCCGCACCCTGCGTCTACACCAGCATGCCCAGCAATATGTGCAGACCATTGACGTCAACAGCCCGCCGGCGCAGGCGTTACAAGCCTATTTAGACGGGGTGAATTTCTATCAAGAGCACCGTGCCCAGCCCATGGAGTTTGACTTACTCGGAGTCAACCCGCGCCCCTTTACTATGGAAGACACCCTAAGTATTGCAGGCTATTTGGCCTATAGCTTTGCCGCAGCTTTTCGTACAGAACCCACTCTGAGCTATATCCGCCAAGAGCTGGGTGAAGAGTATCTACAGATTTTTGACCTCAGCGCACCCAGTAACGGTGCTATACCCAAACTGCTCTCTCCTGAGCTAACCAGTTCAGATTGGAGTCAACTGCAGAGCCTGGCACAACTCAGCCAAGCCGCCTTATTTGATGCCGGCTTACCCCAGTTTGAAGGCAGTAACGCTTGGGTGATAGACGGCTCGAAAACCGCCAGTGGCAAACCGCTATTGGCCGGCGATCCGCACATTACCTTCTCAGTACCGGCAGTGTGGTACGAGGCGCATATCCAAGCGCCCAGCTTTGAGCTATATGGCCACTTTCAAGCATTGAACCCCTTTGCCCTGCTGGGACATAACCATGAGTTTGGCTGGTCAATCACCATGTTTCAAAATGATGATTTAGACCTTATTGCGCTAAAAAGCAATCCTGAAAACCCTGAACAGTATTGGCACGAAAATGACTGGCAAACCCTCGACAGCCAAACCCAGTGGATTCCAATTAAAGGCCAAGAGCCAGAGCAATTAATTTTGCACCAGTCCACTTACGGCCCCATTATCAATGATGCTTTAAGCTCTAGCCAAGCCGACACCCCAATTGCCATGTGGTGGGCCTTTTTAGAAACCGAAAACCCCATTCTAGATGCATTTTATGAGCTCAACCGCGCCAATACTCTAGAAAAAGCGCGGCAAGCTGTCAGTCAAATCCATGCCCCCGGACTGAATGTAATCTGGGCCAATGCACAAGGAGATATTGCTTGGTGGGCCGCAGCTAAAATGCCGATTCGTGATCAGTCCGCCCAGCCCTCATTTATTCTCGACAGCCAAACCGCTGCCAGTAACAAGTATGGCTTTTATCCATTTAGTGATAACCCACAAGAAGAAAACCCAGCCCAAGGTTATATTGTGTCGGCCAACTTCTTGCCTGCTTCCCCTAACAAGGTACCTTTACCCGGTTACTACAACCTCGCCGACCGTGGTGCGCAGTTGGTAGAACAACTGAGTCAGCCCGATATTTTATGGGACACCGACAATAGCCAAGCATTACAGCTCGGCGAGCGTACCGGCTATGCACAACGGGTACTGAGCCCATTGCTTGCTGATTTAGCTGCAGCGGCCAGCACTGCCGAGGAACAAGAACTCATCACTCAGCTGAGTCATTGGCAAGGTGATTACCCTATCGACAGCTACCTTCCCACGGTGTTTACCGAGTTTAGCTACCAACTGTTACAAGCAGCGATGTTGGATGAATTAGGGGAAGATGTTTTTGCCAACTTACTCAATACCCGCATTATCGACAGCGCTTTGCCCTTGTTGGTAGCCGATGCCGACTCACCTTGGTGGCATAACCGTAGCAGTGGTGTCGAGCAAACACGTCAGCACGTTGTTGCTCAAGCTTGGCAAGCCACCCTCGATCACTTGCGCAGCAGCCTAGGCTCAAAACCACAAGACTGGCTCTGGGGTAGTGCCCACACCTTGACTCACAAACACCCGCTAGGGCAGCAAGCGCCGCTCGACAGCCTACTCAATATCGGTAGCTTTGCCGCGCCTGGTGGGCATGAGATGCCCAACAATTTATCCAGCGGTTACGGCCCAGCACCTTGGGCAGTGGTCTACGGCCCATCAACCCGCCGCCTAATTGATTTTGCTGCACCGCAAAAGTCCTTGGGCATTAATCCAGTCGGCCAAAGTGGCGTACGCTTTGATCGCCATTACAGCGATCAAGCAAAAGCTTATATGCAAGGGCAGTACTTCCAGCAGCATCTCGCTGCGCAGGATATTCAAGACAATACCCTGAGTAGCTTACGCTTACTGCCAGAATAACTTATATTACGGCAATTCAATTTTAATCCGCTAGCTTGGCACATTCAGCCAAACTAGCGGATTTTTCTATCACGCTTAATAAAGCACTCTTGATCAAGCGGCAGTTTGCCGACAAAGGATTCTGGCATGGAGACAGCGCAAAACTTTTCCAATGCAACACTGAATGACTGGTGGGCACGCACCGGCGAATGGGTCGAAGAGCCCAACCAGCGCCGCGGTGGTGCCAGCGGTGTACAGCTGTTAGTTCCCAGCACAGCACAGCAGCCTTGGCTATACAGCAAGCGGCAAGTGGGCCACCGCTTTTTTTCTTTGCGCTACCCCTGCGGCCGGCCTACGGTGTTACGGGAAAAAAACGCTATGCAAGCGTTAGAGCGCTTGGGCCTAAAAGTGCCAACACTCGTCTTTTATGGTGCGGAGAAACAAGGTAAAGACTGGTATGCGTTACTGGTTACCGAAGCTCTGAAAGACTTTATCAGTCTCGAAGAGTGGTACAGCCAGCTCGCGCTACAGCCTGTCGATAGTGCAGTTGTATCTGAAGTTTTACAGGCCGTAGCAAATGCTCTCACCACCATGCACAAAGCTGGCTGGCAGCACAGCTGTTGCTACGCCAAGCATATTTTCATCAAAACCAAACCGGCACAGGCGCCAGAAGTGGCTTTTTTAGACTTAGAGAAAGCCCGTCGCCGCTGGCCGGCTCAGGGTGCGGCGCTGCATGATATCAAGCAGCTTGGTCGCCACCGTGGTGCTATGCCTGATAGCGATTGGCAGCTTTTTTTACAATTTTACTGCAACCAAAACCCTAAGCTGCGTACTAAGCTTGCATAATATTGGCTGCGCAATCCCGCAATTGCGCAGCCCTTCTTTTCCATGCCACACAGGCGCTCGTTATGACCTCTAGCAGTACTGCTCTGTCGCAACAACGTATCTCTTTAAGCTCTCACCTACTTTTTAGTGCTGCCAGTATTGTGCTGTGGCTACTGCTGTTAACCGCTCTGCGTGGCTTACTCTTAGCCTATAACCATGAAATGATTGGCAGCAGCACTAACGCTGACTTACTAGAAGCCTTTAGCAATGGCATTCGCTTTGATCTGCGCTTAATTGTTTATGTCAGCATTCCTTTGGTGTTGAGTTTGGTTATTCCTTGGTTAATGAATCAACGCCGCCTGCTGGTTGCTTGGCTTAGTTTAACTGCCGCCATCAGTATTTTACTGGGCATTATCGAGCTGGATTTTTACCGTGAATTCCACCAACGGCTCAATAGCTTAGTTTTCCAGTACCTCAATGAAGACCCAGCTACGGTCATCAGTATGCTGTGGCATGGATTCCCAGTGATCACCTTGCTGAGCACTTGGCTCGCTTGCACCCTAATCATGTACGCTTTATTCAGCTGGGCAGAACGCAAAACCCGCTCATACCGCACAGTACACACAGGTTACAACTATGTGATGCAAGGCATCGCTTTCTCAATCTGCTTAGTCATATGCGTGGTGGCCGCTCGCGGTACTTTGCGCCAAGGCCCGCCACTGCGTTGGGGCGATGCTTACACCACTCACTCGATGTTTGCTAACCACCTAGGATTAAACCCGGTACTGAGCCTGTATGACGCGGCAAAAACCACCTTCTCGGAGCACCGCGATAATATTTGGAAGGCCACATTAGCCGCCGAAACAGCCCAAGAGATCACCCGTGAACTTGTTTTGACTGAGCACGACCAGTTGCTTGATGCCGACCGCGCGGTTATTCGCCGCATCAACTCACCGGTTGCCCAAACCCAATTACCGGTACGCAATGTTGTGGTGATTCTGATGGAAAGCTTTGCTGGCCGTTACGTGGGCGCGCTGGGCAGTCAAGACCAGATCACCCCAGAATTTGATGCGCTAAGTAAAGAAGGTTTGTTATTCACCCGCTTCTTTGCCAACGGTACGCACACCCACCAAGGGATGTTCGCCAGCATGGCCTGCTTCCCCAACTTGCCAGCCTTTGAATACTTAATGCAAACCCCAGAAGGTGGGCATCAGTTCTCAGGCTTACCGCAGCTGTTAAGTGCTCGCGACTTCCAAGATGCCTACGTGTATAACGGTGATTTTTCTTGGGATAATCAACAAGGCTTTTTTAGCAACCAAGGTATGACGCACTTTGTCGGTCGCAATGAATACGTCAATCCGGTGGTGTCTGACCCCACTTGGGGCGTCTCCGATCAAGACATGTTCGATCGCAGTATTCTTGAACTCAATGCCTTTAAAGACGACCAGCCATTTTATGCTTTACTGCAAACCCTATCCAATCACACTCCATACGCACTGCCAGATGTCTTGCCGGTCGAGCCGGTGACTGGGCACGGCAGTTTAGACTTGCACTTAACAGCAATGCGCTATTCTGACTGGGCCTTGGGTGAGTTTTTCAAACAGGCCAAACAGCAACCTTGGTACAACGACACTTTATTTGTCGTGCTTGGTGATCATGGCTTTGGTACACCGGAGCAAATGACAGAAATGGACCTCTACCGTTTCCACGTGCCGATGCTCTTGCTCGCCCCCGGCATTCAGCAACAGCTGGGCAGTGAAAATGCCACCGTGGCCAGCCAAGTGGATATGGTGCCGACCATCATGGGCCGCCTCGGTGGTGACGTGCAGCATCAGTGCTGGGGCCGTGACTTGCTGACCCTACCCGCTGACGATCAAGGCTTTGCAATTATTAAGCCCTCTGGCAGTGATCAAACTGTGGCGCTGATTAAAGGCGACCGCGTTTTAATCAAACCCAAGGATGTGGAGCCGCGCGTGTGGACCTATCAACTCGGAGCTAACCCAGAGAGTGCGCCAGCCGCAGCCCATAGCGATGATGCGCAGTGGCTGCAACAGCTCAACGCCTATATTCAAAGCGCCACCAGCAGTCTGCTGGATAACACAGCAGGAGTGCAGGACAGTCCTGGGCAATAACATGCTGCAGGTGTAAGTCAGCCCAACACAAAAACGGCGTAGTCTACTGCAGTAGCTACGCCGTTTTTTATCCGCTAGTGATAAGACCCTAGATCAAACCAGCACGCTCTTGCTCTTTAATTTGCTGCATGGCTTTCTTGCGACGCTTTTCTGCACGGCGCGTAAAGAACCACAGCAAGAAAGTCACCAGAGAAATAAACAACAAGATTAAGCTAGCAATCGCATTGATCTCCGGTTTTACCCCCATACGTACCGCGGAGAAAATCTCCATGGGTAGCGTGGTTGACCCAGGTCCCGAAACGAAGCTGGCTAACACCAAGTCGTCCAACGATAGCGCAAACGACATCATCGCCCCAGCCACCAAAGATGGCGCAATCATGGGTACGGTAATCTGGAAAAACACTTTCCAAGGTTTAGCGCCTAAATCCATCGCTGCTTCTTCCATGGAGCGGTCGATTTCCCGTAAGCGTGACGATACCACCACCGAGACATAGGCGGTACAAAAGGTGGTATGCGCAATCCAGATTGTGGTTAAACCACGCTCCATCGGCCAGCCAATCAACTGCGCCATTGCTACAAACAATAGCAGCAGTGATAGACCGGTAATCACTTCGGGCATCACCAGTGGCGCAGTCACCATGCCGCCAAATAACGTGCGACCACGGAAACGGCCAATGCGGGTTAATACCAATGCCGCCAAAGTACCCAGCGCGGTTGCGGCAATAGCGGTATAAGTGGCGATTTCTAAAGAACGCAACACCGCGTTCATCAGTTGAGTATTGTCCAATAAACCTGCATACCATTTGGTTGACCAACCACCCCACACCGTCACTAAACGTGAAGCGTTAAAGGAGTAGATCACCAAAATCAGCATTGGCAGGTAAATAAACAGCAAGCCAGCGATCAGCATAAAGCGCGAGAAATTAAATTTCTTCATGCTTTGCCCTCCATTTCACTGGCTTGGTTGCGATTAAACAAGATAATTGGAATCATCAGCAACAACAGCATAATCACCGCCAAGGATGCCGCTACCGGCCAATCGCGGTTATTAAAGAACTCTTGCCAGAGCACCTTACCAATCATCAGTGTTTCAGGGCCACCAAGCAGCTCTGGAATCACAAACTCACCCACCACCGGAATAAATACCAGCATGCAGCCAGCAATCACGCCGCTTTTTGATAATGGCACGGTGATTTTCCAAAATGCAGCATAGCTTTTTGCCCCCAGATCAGCCGCAGCCTCTAGCAGCGACAAATCATGCTTAACCAAGTTGGCATACAGCGGCAACACCATAAAGGGTAAATAGGCATAGACAATACCGATATACACCGCGACGTTGGTATTGAGGATCTGCAAGGGTTCATTGATCACCCCCAACCACAGCAAAGCATTATTGAGCAAACCGTTATTACTCAGAATCCCCATCCAGGCGTACACACGAATCAATAACGCCGTCCACGTCGGCATCATAATCAGCAGCAACCACACCGGCTGCATATGCTTATCGGACCGGGCAATGGCGTAAGCCATTGGATACCCAACCAACAAGCACAAAACCGTACTGACCAGCGCTATTTTTAATGAACCTAAATACGCAGCGATATACAGCTGATCTTCGCTGAGCAAGACATAGTTGCCAAAGTTGAGCAAAACCGTCAGCTGATTCTCCGCCCACTCGGTCAAGCTGGTATAGGGCGGAATCGCGATATCGGCTTCAGCAAAACTGATCTTGATAATGATGGCAAAGGGCAACAGGAAAAATAGCAGCATCCAAAAAAACGGCACGCCAATCACTGCATGGCGGCCCTTGGGCAGCATCGCGCGTAATTTATTGCGTACGGTCATGATTGAAATACCACGCCACTGTCATCCACCCAATGCACATAGACTTCATCATCCCAGGTCGGGCGCTTAACGTTACGCTCTGAGTTGGCAATAAAAGCCTGCACTATGGTGCCTGAAGCCAACTCAACGTGGTACACCGAGTGCCCGCCTAAATAAGCGATGTCATGCACAATGCCCTTGGCCCAGTTGTAATCTTCGTGTTCTAAATCTTCCGGCTTAGTGTAGCTAAGCAACAGCTTTTCTGGGCGCAACGCAAAGGTCACCCGCTTGTTTTCTGCCAAACTGGTAATACCGTGACCGATATAAATGGGTCGCTCAAGCTTAGGGCAGATAATTACCGCATGGTCTGAGTCATCGGCAATAATTTCACCATCAAATAAATTGACGTTACCAATAAACTCACAGACCAAACGGCTGGCAGGCGTTTCATAAATATCCATCGGACTGCCCACTTGCGCAATCCAGCCTTGGTGCATAATGGCGATACGCTCCGCCATGGTCATGGCTTCTTCTTGGTCGTGAGTGACCATCACGCAAGTCACACCGACGCGCTCAATGATTTCGACCAATTCCAACTGCATTTGCGAGCGCAGCTTTTTATCCAAAGCACCCATCGGCTCATCGAGCAGTAATAATTTAGGACGTTTGGCCAAGGAACGAGCTAAAGCCACACGCTGACGCTGACCACCGGAGAGCTGGTGGGGTTTGCGCTTAGCATATTGCGTCATGTGCACCAATTTCAGCATTTCCGCAACGCGCTCAGCAATTTCTTCTTTACCAAGACGATCTTGCTTTAAACCAAACGCAATATTCTGCTCCACGCTCATATGCGGAAATAACGCATACGACTGGAACATCATATTAATCGGGCGCTCGTAAGGCGGCATATGGGTAATATCGATACCATCCAAGAGGATGCGGCCTTCAGTCGGCGTTTCAAAGCCAGCCAGCATCCGTAGCAATGTTGACTTACCTGAACCTGAACCACCAAGCAGCGCAAAAATTTCGCCTTTATTGATTTTCAGCGAGACTTCATCCACCGCCAAGGTGTCATCAAAGTACTTAGTGACGCGCTCAATTTTAACCAGCACGTCTTTCGGCTTTTGCAAGTTGGCGAGGGCCTTCTTGTAAGCGCCTGAAGCTATTGCCATAGGGTTCTCCCAATGCAGAAAGCCCAGCCACATGGCTGAGCTTAGTAATTTAACAGATGCTTATCTTCCAGATTTAAAACGAGTCCAGCTACGGGTTTTAATACGCTGCACATTACTCGGTAACGGCTGCGAGACAAACAAATTATCCAACACAGCCTGCTCTGGATAGACCGCTGGGTTATTGCGTACTTCTTCATCCATTAATTGGTCAGCATACCGATTAGGGTTGGCATAACCGACATAATCGCTGACCTGGGCGATGACTGCCGGATCAAGTAAGTAATTAATAAAAGCATGGGCCTCAGCAACATTTTTAGCGTCGGCTGGAATCGCCAGCATATCAAACCAGAGGTTACCGCCTTCTTTGGGAATGCTATAGGCCACGCGCACCCCTTGACCTGCTTCATCTGCTCGATCAGCAGCCTGCAAAACATCACCGGAGAAGCCCGCCGCCACACAAATATTGCCATTGGCTAAATCGCCAACATATTTTGACGAGTGGAAATAAGTGACATAAGGACGAATCTCTGCCAGCTTTTCTTCCGCTTTTTTATAATCAGCGGACTTATGACTGTTTGGATTAAGACCTAAATAGTTCAGCATCGCTGGGATCATTTCGTCTGCAGAGTCGAGGAAAGCAACACCACAGGTACTGAGCTTCTCCATGTTTTCTGGTTCAAACAGCACTGCCCAAGAATCAATGTGGTCAACACCCAGTACTTCTTTAACTTTATCAACATTGTAACCAATACCATTAGTGCCCCATAAATATGGCACAGCGTATTGATTGCCTGGATCGTTAACAGCGACTTGCGCCATTAGCTGGGTCTCTAAATTATCCCAGTTTGGTAATAAGCTTTTATCCAGCTTACCGAAGGCACCTGCCTGAATTTGCCGGGCTAAGAAATGGTCTGAGGGCACCACCACATCATAACCACTGCGGCCCGCTAGCAACTTACCTTCTAAAGCTTCGTTGGAATCAAACACATCATAAACAACTTTAGTTTGCGTTTGTGCTGTGAAGTCTTCCAACACAGGCTTGCTGATATAGTCCGACCAGTTATAAACATGCACCGTTGAATCGGCAAAAGTATTGGCACTCAAGAGCAAGCTTGCAGTGGCCGCCAGCACCACACTGTGTATCAATCTAGGCAATAACCCATCCTCCAACATTTAAATTGAGCTGCACTTGCAGCACTGTATTAAGCAACAAAGAGCACCCAAGCAGCCACCTTGGCGCACTGCTTGGGTTGCTGTAGGCGTTACTTACCTGATTTAATTTTAGTCCAGCTGCGAGTCATTAAACGCTGTGTTTTGGCTGGCAGGTCAGGAAACGTAAAGAGTTTGCTCATCACTTCTGCAGGTGGGTAAATACCTGGGTCGGTGCGAATAGACTCATCCACTAAGGCAGTCGCTTGCTCATTGGCATTAGGGAACTGCAAGTAGTTGGTTAAATCAGCCATGACCTGCGGCTGCAGTAAGTAATTAATAAACTCATGGGCTTCGCTGACATTTTTCGCGTCAACGGGAATGGCTACCATGTCAAAGAAAGTACCTGCGCCCTCATCCGGAATTTTATAAGCGATGCTGACTTTATCTTTCGCCTCTTCTGCACGCGCTTTACTCTGGTATAAGTCGCCAGAGTACCCTACGGCCATGCAGATATTGCCGCTGGCTAAGTCGGAGATGTATTTAGAAGAGTGGAAATAGGTCACATAGGGGCGAATCTTTAATAACAACTCTTCCGCTTGTTTTAAGTCTTCCGGCTTTTCACTGTTCGTTGGCAAGCCCAGGTAATGCAGTGCCGTCGGAATAATTTCTGAAGGCGAGTCTAGAATAGCCACGCCGCACTCATGCAGTTTGCTGATGTTTTCTGGTTTGAAAATAATATCCCAAGAATCAATCGGCTGCTCACCCAATACGGCTTTAACCTTATCAACGTTATAGCCCATACCAATGGATCCCCACATGTAGGGCACTGAGTACTGGTTGCCTGGATCACTGACTTCGAGGGTTGTTAGTAAGTCGCTATTGAGGTTATCCCACTGTGGCAGCTGTGCCTTATCAAGCTTTTGGTACACCCCTGCTTTGATTTGTTTGGCTAAAAACGGGTTAGAAGGCACGACGATATCATAACCGGAGCCACCGGAAAGCAGTTTTGCTTCAAGCACTTCGTTGCTGTCATAAACATCAAACACCACTTTGATGCCACTTTGTTTTTCAAAATTACTGATGGTGTTGGGGGCCACATAGTCTGACCATTGATAAACTTTCAATACACGCTGATTCTCAGCCTGCACTGATGCGACAACGGCCATGCCCACAGCGGCGGCCAATAACATTTGCTTAGTTTTTTTCACGCGCACAGCTCCTTTGGTTCATACAGTTGCTCAAGTTAATGCGCGTTACCGCCGCGCAGAGTGAAGTCTGGCAAGGTCTGAATCAGGACTCAAGATGTAAAAGCCAAATTCACACTTTTATTTGTGTATTTGTCATGAAAAGCACATATAACGCAGCTATATAGCCAATAACTTAGCACATTACGCATCGCTCAGTGTCTTGACCGACTCAGTGACGACCAGTGGTGCACTGCTACGCACTTGGTTTAAAAATATTATTTTCGCGGTGCATCGCCAATTAGACACACGACATTAGTCGGAGCTAAACTCTGATCGAACCTTATATAAACTTTTAAATGATTAATTGCGCTATTATTGCCCTTGAGTTTCAAGGTCAGCAGCAACACTCTTATACACACTTTACAGCACGGCCTGTTACCCAGTTGTACGGGTGCTATTGCGTCTGATCGAGAAAGCTTATTTAGTGGTAGTAACACCACTGCATGACTCAGCAGCAACCTAAATAATAATAGGCAATGTTGCTAAAAAGGAGAAAGTCTGATGAAAAAACTAATGATCGGCAGCTTAGCTGCTCTATTTTTAACTGCCAGCTTAAATGCAAGTGCACAAGTTGATCCTGAAGATCAAATCATTTTCCGTAAAGCCGGTTACAGCTTTATGAGCTGGAACATGGGCAAAATTAAAGCCATGGCCATTGATGAAAGCGTTGCTTGGGATCCGGCACAAGTGCAAGCTGCAGCTAATGTTATCGCCGCCACCGCTAACTCTGGCATGGGTGCTCTTTTTGGCCCAGGCACTGAAAAAAGCATTGGCGACGTTAAAACCCGCGTTAAGCCTGAATTCTTCACTGACACTGCTGGCGTAACTAAAGTTGCCATTGCTTTTAACCAAGCAGCTAATGAACTAGCTGAAGCTGCCGCAACTGGCGACCAAGCTACAGTGGTCAAAGCCTTTGCTGCCACCGGTGACAGCTGCAAAAGCTGCCATGACAAGTACCGCATGGATTAAGCCTAGTGCGCTGAGCTAATGCGTTATGCAAAAAGGTCGCCAATTGGCGACCTTTTTTAATACCCTCAATAAATTTTTAACGACTTACCAGGCTGGCGCTGCAGCCGGCGCTGGCGGTGGCTTGGCCTGCCACTCTCCAGACGCCAAGTAAACAGCACCACAAGCAATAACCACAGCAACAACAAAAGCTAGCCAATGCCCGCCCTGCGCTGCTTTTTGCTCAGGGTATTGCTGCTCAGTTTTACCCGTTAACATGGCCTTGACTAAATTATGTTTTTTCAGCACAAAATGCAGCAAGATAGCGAGAAGGTGCAACGCAATTAAGCCAATAATGATCCACAGACCCAATTTATGTAAGCGGGTGAGGTCACCACTGAAACTGCTACTCACTAAACGGTATAAAGGACCGGTGTACACTGAGCCATCGTTGGCAAATAAACCACTCACGGCTTGCCAGCTGAGCATTGCCAGCATCGCCAATACCGATAACACTCCGAGCGGGTTATGCCCAAGCTGTCGCCACTGGCCAGCAAAGTACTGCGGCAAGGACAGCAGTGAACCAAGCAAAGTTGATAAGCGCGCATAGGTTGACCCCAGCACCAGCCAAGCCAGACGAAAGCTCAATAAGCCAATAATGAACAACCCTGTACGCTCATGCCAACCGATCCAGCTACTCCCCCCCAACCAGCCAGTCACTAGACCGACGATGACACTCAAGGCTAACAGCCAGTGGAAAATGCGTAACGGCGCATCCCAAACACGTATTTGCTGCTTCATACAATTGTTCTCCTAGGCAATTAGCGCAGATGCTGACCGGGATTTTCATCGGCAATTTCTAGCGATAACCCTGAAGGCATAGTGGTCAAATGATCACCGGCCACTTCCGAGCCCAGCTTAATCATTAAGCGTAAGTCGTTAGCCGAGTCAGCATGTGCCAAAGCATCTTCATAGGTGATTTCACCTTGTGAATACAGCGCATACAACGCTTGGTCAAAGGTTTGCATCCCCAGCTCAGTGGAGCGCTTCATTAACGGCTTTAACTCATGCACCGCACCCTTACGAATCAGGTCAGCAGCCAAAGGTGTATTAATCAACACCTCAATCACCGCCCGGCGACCTTTACCGTCGGGGGTGGGTACCAACTGCTGAGCAACAATGGCACGCAGGTTAAGCGATAAATCCATCCATACTTGCTGCTGACGGTCCGATGGGAAAAAGTTAATAATGCGGTCTAAGGCTTGGTTGGCGTTGTTAGCGTGCAAGGTTGCCAAACACAGATGCCCTGTCTCCGCAAATGTTACGGCGTAATCCATGGTTTCGCGGGTACGCACCTCACCGATTAAAATCACATCCGGCGCTTGGCGCAAGGTATTTTTCAACGCCACTTCAAAAGATTCGGTATCAATCCCCACTTCACGCTGGGTGACGATGCAGTTTTGATGCTGATGCAAGAACTCAATGGGGTCTTCAATGGAAATAATATGCCCACTGCTGTTTTTATTGCGGTGGCCCACCATTGCCGCGAGCGAGGTGGATTTACCAGTACCTGTGGCACCAACAAACAACACCAAACCACGCTTGGTCATGGCCAACTGTTTGAGTACATCGGGTAGCTTCAAGTCATCGAGGCTCGGAATATTGGTTTCAATACGGCGCAACACCATCCCCACCAGGTTGCGCTGATAGAACGCACTGACCCGAAAGCGCCCAATGCCTCGGGCACTGATGGCGAAATTGCACTCGAAATGTTTAGCAAAGTCACGACGCTGCTGCTCGTTCATCGCTCCTAACACCATTTCCCGAGCCATTTCTGGTGACAGTGGGCTCTTGGTAACCGGCATAATTCTGCCGTTAATTTTCATTGATGGCGCCACACCGGTGGTAATAAAGAGGTCAGAGCCACCCTTCTCCACCATTAAGCGTAAAAGCTTTTCAAATTCCATGACATATCCTCTTGCCCCGCTGGGCAGTCATATAATGGCTTAAAAGTTTTCTGGCGTTTTGGCTTTCTCGCGCGCACTTTCACGGTTGATTAAGCCTTTAGCTAATAAGCCTTTTAAGCAACTGTCCAAAGTCTGCATGCCCAAAGCACCACCGGTTTGAATCGCAGAGTACATTTGCGCAACTTTATCTTCACGAATCAGGTTACGAATTGCTGGAGTACCCAGCATGATTTCATGTGCAGCCACACGGCCACCACCCACCTTTTTTAACAGGGTTTGCGAAATAACCGCCTGCAAGGATTCCGACAGCATCGAACGCACCATGGATTTTTCTTCCGCGGGGAACACGTCCACCACCCGGTCAATGGTTTTAGCTGCTGAGGTGGTGTGCAAAGTGCCAAAGACGAGGTGACCGGTTTCCGCGGCGGTCAGCGCTAAGCGGATGGTTTCCAAGTCACGCAACTCACCCACCAGAATAATGTCCGGGTCTTCACGTAACGCCGAACGCAACGCTTCATTAAAACCATGGGTATCACGGTGCACTTCACGTTGGTTAATCAAGCACTTTTTCGACTCATGCACGAACTCAATTGGGTCTTCCACCGTAAGGATATGCTGATATTTGCTGCTATTAATATAATCCATCAGCGCCGCCAAAGTGGTGGACTTACCCGAACCTGTCGGACCGGTCACCAGGACCAAACCGCGAGGCACATCGGCAATATTACGGAAGGTTTCACCCAACCCAAGATCTTCCATGCTTAAAACTTTAGAAGGAATGGTTCGAAATACCGCCGCCGCACCACGGTTTTGATTAAAAGCGTTAACCCGGAAGCGCGCAACACCGGGCACTTCAAAAGAAAAGTCCGTCTCTAAAAACTCTTCATAATCCTTGCGCTGCTTGTCATTCATAATATCGTAGATCAGCGCATGCACTTGCTTGTGGTCCATGGCCGGCAAATTAATTCGGCGCACGTCACCATCGACACGTATCATGGGCGGCAAGCCGGATGATAAATGCAGGTCCGATGCACCTTGTTTAGCGCTAAATGCCAGCAGTTCAGTAATATCCATGGAGCATCCCCAATCACAAATAAACAGTTAAAATACCGTTATATTATTGTACGGTGTAATTCGATCTGATAACTGTCTACGATAGCAGACAATAATGCAAAAGTTGCTATAGCCAGCTGTGAAGTGGCTTGCAGCTTTGCTTAATTTTTCAAGATTTAATTGAGTTAAAGCGCTAGAGCAGTCAACGCCCTATTGTTAAACAGCAAGAAGCTGTTTTGCGCTCCGGCAATAATTGCCGCACAATCTGCGGCTGTGCTTAACCCTGTATCAAGCACTTAAACGCTCTGCATCGGCACTAAAGGAACTTAAATAACGTGGGCAACACACAGATTACTTTTATTGGCGCGGGCAACATGGCTGCCAGCATTATTGGCGGACTCTGCAAGCAAGGCCTGCCAGCCAACAACATCAATGCCAGCAACCCTGATCAAGCACAGTTGCAGGCACTAAAAAACGCATACGGAATTAACACCTTTACTGATAATGACCGCGCTGCGAAAAATGCTGACATCATCGTCCTCGCTGTCAAGCCACAAATCATGCGCCAAGTATGTGAGCAACTCGCGCCACATTTAAACGGGCAACAGTTAATCATCTCCATCGCTGCGGGTATTAACTGCAGCAGTTTAAGCCGCTGGTTAGGTACAGCGACAATTGTGCGCTGCATGCCCAATACGCCGGCGTTAATTCAGCAAGGCGTGAGTGGCTTATATGCAACCGCACAGGTCTCAGCAGCGCAGCGCCAGCAAGCAGAACAACTTCTCGGCGCCGTCGGCCTCGCTATTTGGCTAGAAGATGAGCAGCTGATTGATGCGGTAACTGCTGTTTCTGGTAGTGGTCCTGCGTATTTTTTTCTGCTGATAGAAGCCATGACACAAGCCGGTATTAAGCTGGGTTTGCCTGCAGAAACTGCCGCGCAACTGGCTAAATATACCGCCCAAGGTGCATCCAGCATGGCTTGCCAAAGTGAGTTAAACGCTACGCAACTGCGCCAGCAAGTCACTTCGCCTAACGGCACCACTGAGGCGGCCATCAACGCCTTGCAAGCGGGTGGTTTTAATGCCCTTGTGGATACTGCGGTAAGCAGTGCTGCAGCTCGCTCACAACAACTTGCCCAACAACTGAGTGAATAAGAGAATCCCATGTCAGGACTTACCGAAGCCTTAATTTATGTCATCCAAACCCTAGGCCAACTGTATTTACTGGTTGCCCTACTGCGCTTTATTTTGCAGCTGGTTCGTGCGGATTTTTACAATCCACTGTGCCAGTTTTCAGTCAAAGTAACGCAACCTTTACTGGCCCCTTTACGCCGCCTGATCCCAAGTGTGGCTGGCATTGACCTGGCTGGTTTAGTGTTAGTACTGCTCCTACAGTTAATCTTAATGGCGGTGCTGTTGCTGCTGGCGGGTGTCGACGTATTGCAGTTTTTCCCGAGTATGTTGGTTTGGGCATTAATTGCCATTGGTGGCTTATTTTTAAAGATTTTCTTTTTCGCTTTAATTATTAGCGTGATTTTATCCTGGGTTGCTCCAGGTAGCGCCAACCCAGGTGCACAACTGGTTAATCAAATTTGTGAGCCTCTATTGGCGCCCATTCGTAATATTTTGCCGAATTTAGGCGGACTGGATCTTTCACCAATTTTTGCCTTTATCGCCATCAACCTCTTAGAGCGTTTAGTGATTGGTAATTTAGCGATCAGTACCGGTTTAGTGGGTAGCACCCGTGCGTTGCTCACTCCATTTCTGTGACCGCTTATGTGCGCTGGGATGGCGCTGACCTGATTGTTTTTTGCCATCTCCAGCCCGGAGCTAAACACAGTGAGTTTGTTGGGCTGCATGATGAGCGAATAAAAATACGTCTCAATGCACCACCAGTGGACGGTAAAGCCAATAGCCTGCTCATTACATTTTTAAGCAAGGCTTTTGGGGTAAAGAAAAATGCTGTACTGATCGAAAGTGGCGAGTTGTCGCGACAGAAACGCGTACGTATTATTGCCCCAACTCAGCTACCGGATTTAGCAGAATTTAAGCACTTACAACTGCGCTAAGCATCAGGTTACGCAAAGTAAATTGCAGTTTTGTTAATCTGTAACAGGCAAAATCAGTGCTGCAGTTTAATATTTATACGGGTTGCTTTAACCCACTCTTACCACCTTACTAAGACGCAAAGCTGAAGTAGTTTTCTTAACTCTCACGCTGACGACAATAAGCTCAAATTGTCTCAGTGGTAATGCCTTACGACTTGCTGCGCAAGGCTATGCTCTTTAGACTGCGTCTCTTACTTTAGAGAGTGTTGCCGTGTCTTTCGTTTTCCCTACAGACTCTGTTGGTTTAGTCAGTCCTAAGCTGGCTCATTTTAACCAGCCGCTGCGTTTAGCTTGTGGCCGTACGCTTGAGCAGTACGAACTCATCTATGAAACCTATGGTGAACTCAACGCCACCGCCAGCAATGCGGTACTGATCTGTCACGCCCTGTCAGGCACCCATCATGCGGCCGGTTTCCATCACCCAGATGACCGTAAACCAGGTTGGTGGGACAGCTGCATCGGCCCGGGCAAACCCATTGATACCAATAAGTTTTTTGTGGTCTCTCTGAATAACCTTGGCGGCTGCCACGGCTCCACTGGGCCCAGCAGCATCAACCCAAAAACAGGCCAGGTGTATGGTGCCCACTTCCCGGTGATCACCGTAGAAGACTGGGTCCACAGCCAAGCACGCTTAGCCGACCAGCTCGGAATTGAGCAGTGGGCAGCTGTTGTTGGTGGCAGTCTTGGCGGCATGCAAGCACTGCAATGGGCCATCAGTTACCCAGAGCGCATTCGTAACTGCGTATCCATTGCCGCGGCACCACGCTTGTCGGCGCAAAATATCGCGTTTAACGAAGTGGCACGCCAAGCAATTCTGACCGACCCTGA
>JAAYTE010000314.1 GCA_012518175.1 Gammaproteobacteria bacterium
GCGCTGGCCAACAAGGTCGCTGCTAAAATAGGTAACGCAGCATTTTTTGCGCCTGAAATACGAATTTCACCGTCTAAACGATGTCCTCCGCTAATAATTAGCTTATCCATTAAGAGTCTCTTTGAGTTGCTTTAAGAGCGTTCGGCCCAAGCCGTGCGAGTATAAAATTTCATCGTAACTGCGTGGATACTGCCATCAGCAATCCAAGGGTTAATCACAGCATAAACTTGCTGCTGACGCTTAACCGGACCTAAGGCTGCGAGCTCGTCACTGATAATATTGAGCTGAAAATTGCAGCCTTCGCCCTCAACCTCAACTTGGGTGTTCGCTAATTTCTCTTCTAATAATTCTTTTACTGCTACAGCTTGCATAATTAACCTCATTAACAGCAGCCGGCATAGTCTGCGGCCGCTACATTAACATTTATTCAGTCTTTACTGCATGCGAACCGGCATGGCTCAATTCCGAGAATCTCAGTTAAGTCACAGACTTGGGCGATCTTGCGCATATCTTCTGGTAACTGCACCAGCTCAACATCTTTGCCAGCACCGCGGCCATCACGCAAAAAAGCCAGTAATAACGCCAAACCCACACTGCTCGACTTTTCAACGCCAGAACAGTTGATTTGCAGTGCGTTGCCTGCACTTTGCGCAATCAGTGCTTGGCCTTGCTTGCGCAACAATGGACCTGTGTTGTAGTCCAGTACGCCCTTCAGGTACAGCACTCCTTGCTCATCAACAGTCACACTGGCCTGACTCACATGCCCTCCTGCGCGGCACGTGTTTTCGCCACGGTCTCGACCCAGTTATCAATCACGCGGTCAAGGTCTTGTGCATTACGCTGCATTGCTTCAGAAAACTGGTCACGGAACAGTTTGCCTAAGTTAATGCCATTAATAATCACGTTACGCATACGCCACTGACCATCAACCTCAACCATGGTGTAAGACACAGGGTAAATCACCCCTTGGTTATCCGTCACTTCCATGCGTACTTCGGCGCGTTTATCGCCCTGGGCAATACTGTTGGGTAAAACGCGGATGCTTTGATTATCGTACTCCAGCAAGGCATTGCCATAGAACTGCATCAGGCTGCGCTTAAAGTTTTCTTGGAAACGCTGCATTTGCTCTGGGGTAGCGCGGCGCGAGTAGCGCACTGTCATGACACTGCGAGAAATGCCATCAGCATCCACCACTTCGCCTAAAATACTATCCATGGCGTTATAGAATGCACTTGGATCATTGCGATAGGTGTCTTTATTGGCTTTTAAATCAGCCAGCAACCGGTCAGTGGTTTGCTTAACCACCGCACGCGCATCAGCGGTTGCGGCAAAACTGAAACCGCTAAAGGCCAATAAAGCAGATAAAAGGCTATAACGTAAAATTGCTAACATAACGATTAATCCTGATTAACTGTGTTCATTAAAAACTTGCCAATCAACTCTTCTAGCACCAACGAAGACTGAGTGTCATAAATCACATCTCCGTCCACTAAGACGTCTTCTTCGCCGCCGATACTAAGGCTGATGTATTTCTCACCGAGCAAGCCTGCCGTTAAAATCGAAGCTGTGGTGTCGGTTGGCAAGTTATCGACACGACGCTGCACTTCCATAACAACTTTTGCTGAGTAGGTTTGGGTATCAAAATCAATACTCACTACTTTACCCACTGTCACGCCCGCCATAGTGACTTTAGCGCGAGTAGTTAAGCCAGCAATATTATCAAAGTGCGCGGTTAACTTATAAGTATCAGCACTGCTGGCAACAGTTAAGCCACTGACTCTGAGAGCCAATAACAATAATGCGAGGATGCCTGCCAACAAGAACACTCCCACACTTATCTCTACGGCACGGATTCGCATTAGAAATCTCCAAACATTAAAGCTGTCAAAATAAAGTCCAATCCCAACACTGCTAACGAGGCATAGACCACGGTTCGCGTTGTGGCTCGGCTGATACCTTCAGAGGTTGGCTCGCAATCATAGCCTTGGAATACCGCAATCCAAGTCACTACAAAGGCAAACACCACACTTTTAATCGCGCCATTGAGCACATCATTATAAAAATCTACGCTGCTGACCATATTGCCCCAGTACGAGCCCTCATAGACGCCCAGCCAGTCCACAGCCACCATTGCCCCACCCCAAATACCAACCACGGAAAAGATCGCGGCCAATAACGGCATAGAAATAAACCCAGCCCAGAGGCGTGGTGCAATAATGTATTTAAGCGGGTCCACCCCAATCATTTCCAAACTGGAGAGTTGCTCCGTGGATTTCATATTGCCGATTTCCGCAGTTAAAGCGGAGCCAGCCCGACCGGCAAACAATAAAGCTGTCACTACGGGGCCCAGTTCACGCAATAACGTCAGCGCAACCATTTGCCCAACGGCCTGCTCAGAACCAAAGTCCACTAAAATGCTATAGCCCTGTAGCGCCAGCACCATGCCGATAAATAGGCCTGAAACAATAATAATTGCCAGTGAGAGCACACCCACCGAGTACAGCTGTTTGATTAGCAAATGCCAACCGGTACCCGCACCACTGCGCCCCAGCAGCACGTTCCAGAGAAACACGAGCGAGCGCCCCATGGCCTGGATAATATCTAAACCAGAACGTCCAAATAGAGCAAGGCGGTCCAGTAACGTCTTACGCGACATTTATCGACCTCCTAATAAGTCATCACTGTAGTTCGGTGCAGCGAAGTGAAATGGCACTGGACCATCGGGAATACCCTGCATAAACTGCAAAATACGTGGGTTATCTGAGTTCATTAACTCATCTGGCGTACCCTGTCCTAACACCTCACCGTCACCAATCACATAGAGGTAATCAGCAATACTGGCGGTTTCTGCCAAGTCATGGGACACAACCACGCTGGTAATGCCTAAAGCGTCATTGAGCAAACGAATTAAACGCACCAAGACGCCTTTAGCGATTGGGTCTTGCCCCACAAAAGGTTCGTCATACAACAAAATATCTGGATCCAAAGCAATCGCACGCGCCAAAGCTACGCGACGTTTCATACCACCAGATAGCTCATCGGGCATCAAATCAACGGCGCCACGTAAACCCACCGCCTGCAGTTTCATCAAGACAATGTCGCGAATCATTTCATCTGGCAGCTGGGTATGCACCCGAAGCGGGAAAGCAACGTTCTCAAACACATTCAAATCAGTGAATAGCGCACCACTTTGAAAAAGCACACCAAACTGTTTGCGCATATCAAATAAATCACTGCGCGATAAATCAGGTAAGTTTTGTCCGTTAACCCAAACCTCACCTTGTTCAGGCTTAAGTTGAGCGGCCATTAAACGCAACAGTGTCGTCTTACCGCAACCAGATGGTCCCATAACCCCGGTGACCTTACCGCGCGGAAAACTGATATCGACATTGTTGAATATCTTTCGTGAGCCGCGGCGAAAGACCAGACCTTTAAGCTCTACGGCGAAAGCATCGTCAACTGACATTTAAACTCCCGCTAAATAAGATTAGTTTGTTGGAACATGAGGCACCCACATAACATTGCGTCTGTAACCAACGGGGCAATATAGCACTGTCAGGGCTGACACCCAATAGAGAAACACTGCCATTGCACAGAACTGTGCGCCATTTTGCCGCAGCTGAAAACAATAAAGGCACTTAAAAGTGCCTTTATTGGGTATTTGCACTCAGTTTAGCAATCAGTGTTGGTGTCCACCTTCACCGTGCACATGGCCGTGCGCAATTTCTTCTTCGCTGGCAGCGCGGACGGTTGCAATCTTAACTTTAAAGTTAAGCTGCTGGCCGGCTAGCGGGTGATTGCCATCAATGGTCACTTCGTCCCCATCAATATCGCGAATTGTTACAATCTGCATGCCACC
>JAAYTE010000056.1 GCA_012518175.1 Gammaproteobacteria bacterium
CCGCTACCTTTTAAGGTGTGGAAGGCACGGCGCACTTCGGTCAGAGCTGCTTTATTATCTTGGTCGTCACGCCATTGTGGATAAAACTCATTGAGGGTCTCTAAAACCTCTTCAACTTCCTCAACGAAGACTTCCTGCAACTCTTCATCCACAGGTTCTTCATCTGCTGGCGGTGGCAGAATACTGGGCGGCACCTCAGTGGCCGGAGGGTTAATCGCGGCAACACTGGCACTCATCACATCCTCTAAGGACATGGGCGCAGGACTCGTTTCTTCAGTCGTTGTTACAATGGCTTGTGCTAGCTCAACTTCAGGTATTTCATCGAGCTCCGTCACTATTTGCCCTGCAAAACTGCTATCAGCAACTGGGCCAAGCTCTATGTCTGTGTCTAATGTGAGTTCGTCAGTCAGTGGCTTTGACTGCTCTGCGCCGTCGTTCTCTGCTAACGTCAGTGGCAAGTTATCTGCTACAAGCTCTGTTGTTTCAACAAGCTCAGTATCCACGCAAAGAGTAGGGATATCCTCAGTCTCTGCGCTATCTAGAGCATCTAAATCATACTGCTGAGCATTGCTCGGTAAACTGTCGGCACTTAAGTCATACTCATCCAGCAACTCAATTTCAGCGAGCCCTTCAGAGTCAACCTCACTGCTCTCATCCAGCAATAATTCTGCTTCTGCTTCTGCTTCTGCTTCTAGAGTCTCGGCAGTATCTAGCGCAGCCGCAATGTCTTCAGGCACTAAAGGAGCATAACCTAAGCTGGTTAAGCTCTCCTCAGCGACGTCCAAAATAGTTTCGCCTTGGCTGGCATGATCTTCAGCTAAACGCTCTAAGTAATATTCAACACTGGTAATGGCATCGGCTAAAGTATCTAGGTTCTGCCAGTTAGGAATGGCTTGCTTCTCCAGCAACTGCTCTTCGATATAACGGCGGCAGGTTTCTACCAGTGCTGCTGCGCGCTCCAAAGGAATCATCACCAAACCGCCACGCACCTGATTTAACAAATGCGGCACATTGGCTAAATGTTGGTGATCCCACTGCGAAGCAATAAATTCAATAATGCCATCTTTGGCATGCTCAAGGCCGGTGCGAGCCTCTTTAATAACGAGACGATGGATCTGCCCAACATCAGTGGTTGGCATCAAGCTTTGCTCGCTTGGCGTATCATCTCCACTGCCAACCATGCCGGTTAAAGTGGCTTCGATATACAGCAAAGCACCGGCAACATCCATCAAGACGGCATCAGAGGTTTCTGCGGCGCCAGAAATAAGCGCGGCCACAACATCCAGCTGATCCAGCACAATTTTGCGCGGCTGAGCAAAGCCTAAGACTGCCAAGGTGTCGGCAATTTGTTTCAGCGGCGCTTGTAGGCTAACCAGGTCTTCCAGCTTACTGCGATCACTGCGTACAAATAGATCAAGACTGTCTTTGATGCGCACCAGCTCTTCACAGAGTGCTGCCACCACCGAACGCATTGCGCCGCGGTCAGGGCCCGACATCCGCGCGCGCTCTTCATCTAAGAACAGCTCATCGGGTAATGCCTCATCCAAACGGTACAACTGATGTAAGTTTTCCAGCCTTGCAGAGTTGGGTTGAGCCTTAGCAACATAGAATAAGAGATTTTTAATCAGCTCAGCAGCAGCGGGTTTATTTAAGCCCTCAGCTTGCTCAGCAACCAAACGGCGCAACTCGCTATCCACCTGGCGCAATAAAGTGCGTACGGAAGCACCGGCTTCAACACTGCCATTGGCCAAGCCATCTACTAAGCCAGCGGTCACTTGCCATAACGGTTCCAGCGGCGCCCCTTTACTTAGGGTTTCTAAGCGCGAGAAAACTCTTGCCAAGTAACCTAAATTGGTCGGCAACTCTTGCCCACGCAGCACCCCAACAAGGGCCACTTGCTGCATTTGCCGTAGTTTTCTTAGTAGCACCGCAAGTTCAGGCACGCTTAATTGCTGCACGCGCTCGGCGCTCAGAGGCTCGTTGGCAGCCGGCAAGGCTGGGGTAAAGAGGCTGGTTTCCGACAGCAACTGCTCACCACGGGCTGCACGTAAATCGTTCAGCAGTGGTAGCACCACCATCGGTAAATCGCGCCGCGCAGTTTGAATGCGATCTAAATAGAGCGGCAGTTGTAAAATTGCCTGCATCAATACTTCAAGCGCTTCGCTGACATTATTAACGCGCTCTTCCAGTAACGCTTGCGCCAGCTGCTCCATTTCTTCGGCCAGCAGTGCTGCACCAAAAAACTCAACCATCTGCAAGGTGCCATGCACCTGATGCACATAGGTTAAACAAAAACGCAGCCGTGTTGAATCCTGAGGATTCTCCACATAATCTTCCAGCGCGTGACGTGCCTGTTTTAGGGTTTCTGCAATTTCGCCTTTAACCCATTCCAGGGCGACATAGTCGTGCCGATCACCCATAACTACTCCGCTCATATCCGTGTGTTACCCCTTACGGGTAAAAGCCAAAACGCGTTCATCAGCAACAGGTTCTAAATCAGGATGCTGCCATCCGGCAACCTCACCGACACCTATTACTAACAGACCGCCCGGTGCTAAGCGGGCCACTAAACGATTGAGTATTTCACGACGCTGCCAGCGCCGAAAATAGATCAACACATTCTGACAAAAAATAATATCCATCCCGGAAATAGGCGCTTGCGCTAAATCCAGCATATTTAATCTAGCAAAGCACAAATGCTTAGCCAGCGAATTGACTACCTGATATTTGCCATCTGCCTGCTGGGTAAAATAGTGCTGAACCCATTCAGTTGGCACGTTATCCATGCGCCGCAGATCATATTTAGCCTGCCGTGCCTGCCGTAAAGCGTTATGACTAATATCAGTTGCCGTAACTCCAAACTCTATTTTCTGCGAGGTTGTGCGCAGTGCTTCCGACGTACTAATAGCCAGCGACCATGCTTCTTCACCGCTGGCACAGCCCACACTCCATAATGCGATGCTCGCAGGTGCGGGCTGTGTGTGTATTTTTTCCGTAAGAAACTCTGTAACCACTGCAAAAGAAGGCGCATGACGAAAAAACTGTGTTTCCTGCACCGTTAAACGATCCAGCAAAACCACCCATTCCACTGCGCCAGAAGGCCCAGCAATAACTTGTTGGTAGTAACTGCCGTAGTCAGTAATTCCCAGTTCACGCATACGCGCAGTGAGATTAACCTGTAAAAACGAACGGCGTTGCTCACTGACAACCATGCCAGAGCGCGCTTCCAGCAGTTTTCGCCAGTCATTAAACTCATCTGTTGTCATGTCAGCTAGAGGCTGTAAAGCCCAAGCATTGCCAGACTGCATGATGCGCCCTTCTTCTAAAGTTCAGTGAGTGCGGCACCTGTAATAGATGCCGCCCTGCTTATTTAGGCTTGTTCGCTGCTATTGTCTGGCAAGGTAAAGCCAGACACAGACTCACGCATCTCGTTAGCCATTTTCGCTAACGTACCAATACTTTGTGCTGTTGCTGTGGTACCTGCAGAGGTCTGTGAGGTAATTTCTTGAATCACGTTCATCGTACTGGAAATATGACCGGCAGATGACGCCTGTTGACGAGCAGCGTTAGAAATATTCTGAATCAAGGAAGCCAAGGCTTTCGATACTTTCTCAATCTCTTCCAGAGAGACCCCAGCATCCTGTGCCAAGTGCGCACCACGAACAACCTCAGCTGTGGTTTGCTCCATCGAGATTACCGCTTCGTTGGTATCGGCCTGAATGGTTTTTACCAGTGCTTCAATCTGCTTGGTTGCTGAAGATGAACGCTCAGCCAGTCGCTGAACCTCATCGGCAACTACGGCGAAACCTCGTCCCGCATCACCGGCCATCGAGGCCTGAATTGCCGCGTTCAGTGCCAGAA
>JAAYTE010000315.1 GCA_012518175.1 Gammaproteobacteria bacterium
GCCCAAGTCAGCACTACTGGTGCTTGGGCGGCTTGGCTTTAAACATCACTTCAACCCATATTATGGAGTCATTATGAGCGAACGCGACCTGCGACCACTAATTGGTACAGCCATTGCTAGTATTGTGGGTACTGTTGCAGTTTTAGGTTATTACGGTTATTTGCACATTGCGAAGCCCGTCGATGCTTTGCTGCTAGCTGAGTACACCATGCTGAAAACTATTCCTGGTGAGGACTATAAGGTTTCTTTAAAGCCTGCTGAGCAAGTTGCGCAGTGTGTGGACGGTATTGTGGTGTTATTTGATACCAAACAGAAAGGTTTAACCGGTGTGCTGGTCAATGATCAAAAGCGCGCAGTGCGTTGCGACTTTAGCCAGTAGTTACAAGGGTCGATACTCCTCAAAAACTGCGAGTCTGTGCAGTTAAAACACTAAAGTTTTCTTGCTAGATGCTGCAGAACTCGGCAAGCTGAAGAGAACTTTAGTGGAGAGTTAAGTATGATCCCGATCGATTCACGTCTACGCGAGCATGTTCATTTATTAGGTGAATTGCTTGGTTCCACCATGCGCGAACAACGTGGTGAAGAGTTTTTAGAAAAAATTGAGCGCATCCGTACTGGTGCGAAAGCTGCCCGTCGTGGTTCTGCAGACGGTCGTCAGCAAATGACTGATACTTTAGATCAGTTGCCTGAAGATGAGTTACTCCCCGTAGCCCGTGGTTTTAACCAGTTTCTTAATTTAGCCAATATTGCTGACCAGTATCATCTGATGCGCCGTCGTCGCAGTGATGAAGAGCCTGCTTTTGAGGATCAGATGCTGGCCTCTATTCTTGAGCGCTTACAAGTTGCTGGACATGATCCGCACGATTTATCTACAGCAGTTGCCGAGCTAGATATTGAGTTGGTGCTGACTGCACACCCCACAGAGGTCTCGCGGCGTACACTGATTATGAAGTACGACGCTATCGCGCAGCAGTTGGCAGCCTTGGACCACACTGACCTAACCACAGCTGAGCGCGATAAAATTATTGCTAAGCTCCGCAGTTTGATCTCTGAAGTTTGGCACACTACAGAAATTCGTAGCGAACAACCAACGCCGGTAGATGAAGCGCGCTGGGGCTTTGCTGTGATTGAGCGCTCACTGTGGCAAGCCATTCCCAATGTTTTGCGCCATGTGGATAACACCTTGCTTGCGGCTGGTGGCGATAAGTTACCTATTACTGCGACGCCCATTCGTTTTTCAACGTGGATGGGTGGCGATCGCGATGGCAATCCGAATGTTACCGCGCGGGTAACTAAAACTGTATTACTACTGGCCCGCTGGATTGCGGCAGATTTGTTTTTACGTGATATCTCCCGCCTGACTGCCGAGCTATCGATGCAAAAAGGTAGCCCTGAGTTGATGGCTTTGGTCGGTGAGACTGACGAGCCATACCGTGTTTTAATGAAGAAACTCCGTGCCCGTTTGCGTAAAACACGTGCTGAATTACAAGCAGCGTTATCCACTGGTTCATCATTATCGGCGGAGGTTTTTTACAATACTGAAGACCTGCTGTCCCCCTTGCTGCTTTGCCACCGCTCGTTGCATGAGTGTGGAATGGGCCTGATTGCTGATGGCGATTTGCTAGACACTATTCGCCGCGCTACAACTTTTGGTTTGTCGTTGGTGCGCTTGGATATTCGTCAAGATGCTGAGCGGCACACCAGCGCACTGAATGAAATTACGCAGTGGTTGGGTTTAGGTGAGTACAGTCAGTGGGATGAAGCGCAGCGTCAGGCGTTTTTACTGGCCGAATTAAGTAATCGTCGGCCGTTGTTGTCCAGTGCCTTTGCTGCGAGTGCAGACACTCAAGAGGTTTTGGATACCTGTCAGGTTATTGCGCAAACGCCCGCTGACTCGCTGGGCTCTTATGTGATTTCTATGGCTTGCGCACCTTCTGATGTGCTGGCTGTGCAATTGCTACTCAAAGAAGCAGGGCTCAATCGCGCGATGCGTATTGCGCCACTATTTGAAACGCAAGATGACTTGCATAATGCTGCTGGAGTTATTGATCAGTTACTGAACTTAACAGATTACCGTAACAGCCTGGCTGGGCCGCAAGAAGTGATGATTGGCTACTCGGACTCAGCCAAAGATGCTGGAACTACGGCCGCAGCTTGGTCGCAATACCGTGCCCAAGAAGAATTGGTTGCGGTTTGTGAAAAGCAAGGTATTGAGCTGATTTTATTCCATGGCCGTGGTGGTACTGTGGGACGTGGCGGTGGACCTGCTCATGAAGCGATTCTTTCACAACCGCCAGGTTCAGTGGCAGGACGCTTCCGGACTACCGAGCAAGGTGAAGTTATTCGCTTTAAATATGGCTTACCGGAAGTCGCTGCGCAGAACTTGAACCTGTATTTGGCCTCAGTGTTGGAGGCAACTTTGCTACCGCCACCGGTGCCTAAAGACTCATGGCGCGCAGTGATGGAGCGTTTAGCTGCTGACGGCTTAGCCGCTTATCGGAAAACAGTGCGTGAAGAGCCACAGTTTGTTGATTACTTCCGTCAAGCCACTCCGGAGCAAGAACTCGGTCGCTTGCCTCTCGGCAGTCGCCCAGCACGCCGCCGCACTGGCGGGATTGAAAGTTTACGTGCTATTCCGTGGATTTTTGCCTGGACGCAAACACGAATGATGCTACCTGCTTGGTTAGGCTGGGAGAGTGCCTTGCAAAATGCAGTGCAGCGCCAAGAGGAACCACTGCTAGCTGAGATGCGCGATCAGTGGCCATTCTTTAGGGCGCGTATCGATATGTTGGAAATGGTGCTCTTAAAAGCAGACTCAGGCATTGCCCGCTTATACGATGAACGCTTAGTCGCAACTGAGTTACGTGGCTTTGGTGAGCAGTTATATGCACACCTTGCACAAGCAGTGGAGCAGGTATTGCGTTTAACTGGCGAAGCCCATTTGCTTGAGCGTCATCCGCAAGTACGCGCCTCAATTAGCGTGCGAGATACCTACCTTGATCCGCTACATTTGTTGCAGGTGGAATTATTGGCGCGCTCCAGAGAGCAGGGTGAGGCAACTTGCCCGGCAATTGAGCAAGCTTTATTGGTAACTGTTGCAGGTATTGCTGCAGGGCTGCGCAACACAGGTTGACTGACCTAGGCTGATCACCCGTTATTTAGGTCGGGTGATCAGCTGTATTTACTGTGTTTAATATGAATTGAGTGCAGCGCCGAGCATGCCGCCAATGATGCCCAATACGAAGCCAACGGCCACTAAGACTACCCAGATCCAGAATAAAACTATGACTGCTGTGCTATTGGCCGGTGGTGGTGCCCCGTAGCGATTGCTGCCAGTGCTGCCTGGTAAGAGAAACATAAGCAACTGAAAGATACTGCCTACTACGGGAATGACTGTGATTAAAATCAGCCAGCCAGACCAGCCAATATCGTGTAATCGTTTCACGCTGATTTGAATACCGATGACGATTGCCGCTAGGGTTACAACTAGAGCAACCGGTATGCCTACAAAAGCTGAAATTTTGAAGGCCACAGCACTGACAATGACTGCAGGTATTAGAGCTAGCATAAAAACTATTGACCACGCGATATAACGCATGCGCCCAAGACGTCCTTCAATGCCCCAGATATTTAACTCACCAACGTCCTCGGGGTTTTGTTCAATAATTGCCTGCGGCGATGCGTAAGGCGTACTTTGTACAGCCTGCGCAGGCTGCTGTACTGCTTGTGCTTGGTGGCTATTGAACTTGGCGATGACAATGCCGCAACTTTGACAGATGGGGTTTTCTGCTTGCTGTACAGCACATTTAGGACAAGTCATGCTGTTAGGACAAGTCATGCTGTGTGTGCTGCTTGCTGTCTCTTCTGCTTCTGTAGGTTCTAAGCTTA
>JAAYTE010000316.1 GCA_012518175.1 Gammaproteobacteria bacterium
CAGGCCAAGACTCACCGCTGAGGGTTTGCCAAGCCTCACTGAATGCCGCTTGTAAGCGGCCTTCTTGCAATGCTACTAGGGTTTCTTCCAGCGGATAGCCCAAAGTAACCGCAGCTAAACGGTAGATGGTTTCCCGTGCTTGCGCAGATTCAAGTTCACTCTGGCCATTTAGCGGCTGTGTGGATTCACTCATAATATGACCTCAGCCTTAGCTCAGTTTGAACATTTCAGAGTGTTTAAAACCGATCAAGGTATCCATCAGTTCGCTGTCTTTACCATCGGCTTTATCTTGACGGGCTTGCGCTAACGTATCGAATACTTCACTGACTCGTGGGCCAAACAAGCTTTCCAAATAAGCCAATGGAATACGTGGCTCATCCAACTCTTCACCATTGGGGCCAAATTTTGGCGGTGAAGTGGGTGGAATATAGAACACGTTAGGTTCTGTGCCCCACTCCGCATGCAGCGGTAAAGCTACTTTGTATTTTTCGACGAGTAAATGAATCGGACCTGCTTCGTCATCGCGGTAACCAATCCAACGAATGCGGCCCACACACTGTTGGGCACAAGCAGTGGGCAAGCCTTTCTCAATCCGTGGATAGCAGAAAATACACTTCTCCGACTTAGATATCTCTTCGTTAAAGTAGATTTTTTTGTACGGACAGGCATTGACGCAGTAGCGGTAACCGCGGCACCGTTCTTGGTCAACCAGCACAATACCGTCTTCTTGGCGCTTGTAAATCGCATTACGGGTACAAGCCGCTAAACAAGCAGGGTTAGCGCAGTGATTACACAAGCGTGGCAAGTAAAAATAATAGCTGTTTGGGTAGTCGCCCTCACCTTCGTCTTCATCCCAGTTGGCACCCCAAGTGGGCTTAACATGGGGACGCAACCATGGGTCAGTACCGGTCATTAAGGCTTCTTCGTAGTTATACTCCCACGGAATACCATAGTCTTCTTGGCTCGGCTGCTTACCTAAACGTAAAGCACCGTCCTGATCAAAACCGCCGCCCATGTTCTGGTAATCACGTGGGTAGCCTAGACCTGGCTGGGTTTCCACGTTATTCCAGTACATAAACTCACGGCCATTGCGGTTCGTCCACATCAACTTACAAGCCGCTGTACAAGTTTGGCAACCAATGCATTTGTTTAAATCTAAAACCATACTGAGTTGGCGTTTAGTTGTCATAATAAGATCCCCTTATACGGCTCTTGGATCGTTGATGTCTTCTGGTTTAGCCAGCTCAATGTCGTAACTTGATTCATGAATATGCTGGTTGGCATTCCACTTCGCGTAAATAAACCTCAAATGTCCCCAGTTACCCACCAGCTCTAAAGGCTGTAAGAATACTGCGTGCGACATGTTCATGTTTCTACGTTTAATGTACTGATGCGGCTCCCAACCGTGCTCCATCATGATGGAATCTTCTGGAATGCTTGGGTAGAACTTTGCTTGAGCAAAGAAATCACCGTTGGCATTAAACAAGCGCACAGTATCGCCATCCTTGATGCCTTTTTGCGCCGCCAATTTCGGGTTGATATAGATATTGGGCTCACCACGCTGCAAACGTAGCAAATACTTATTACTGCGCCAGTTGGAGTGAATACCCCAACGTGAGTGCGGGGAGTAGAACTTCAATGGGTAGTTGGAGGCCTTAGGCCCAGCGTGCAAACGCGCGGTTGGCACAGTGGAGTCGAGTTTTTCAAACCAAGGGTGATCACAGAAAAACGTGATACGACCGGTCAAGGTTTCATAAGGCTTTTTACCGTCAGTTTGCGCCGTGAAAGGGTTATAGCCTTCATCGGGTTTTAATGGCTGATTGAGACCCGCGTGCTCATTCATGGTGATGAAGCCTTTTTCCGCCGCCTCTTCAATGGTCACGCCACCAAATTCAGGGGAATCCTCAATGATATGCTTGAGTACATCGTAGTCCGTATTGAGCGTACCGTTGCGAGTGAAATCATCATGAATGGTGTGCAGGTCACGGGTAACATCGCCATCTTGAATTGGACCAATACCACGCGCAATGGCGCGCTCTTGAATCTTTTTGGTCAACAACGCCATGATTTCCCAGTCTGGTTTAGACTCACCAACGGGTTCTACAGGGCGGGTAAAAATATTGGCAAAGCGGTGGTAACCTTGGGTACGGATATCCCAAGCTTCATAGTGACTGGCGGCAGGTAAAATATAATCCGCCCACTCAGCAGTGGAGTCCATACGCACGTTAATATTTACATACAGCTCTTCAGCCTGACGCAGATGCTCTTCGCGGTATTTCTCCGACATTTTATTACGGCGGAAGGTATTGTCGGCAATGGAAATCATCCCTTTGATTTCGCCATGGTAGGGCATCCAGCCTTTCTCAACCGACTCATTCATCATCGCTTCCATCTCATCGAGATCGAAGCCAACACGCTCTTTCAGTTTTTTGTTATCAAACTGCTTGCGCGCACCTTCCATCATGCCGCCACGCAAAAATTCACCTAAACCACCGGCTTCTAAACGGGCTGATTTCTTGCCTTCAAATCCTGCAAGCTCAGACCAGCGCGGGTGATTCCACACCACCCATGAAGTGTCTAAACCACCCGTACGACCACCGTGCCCAGTCAAGGCTAAAGTCAGCGCATAGCCCCAGCAGGTGTATAAGCAGTTGGAGTAACTGGAGGTGATATAGCCCAGCATAATGATGGCTTTTTTAGCTTTAGCTAGGTGACGCGC
>JAAYTE010000317.1 GCA_012518175.1 Gammaproteobacteria bacterium
CCGGCAACTTCGGAGAACTGTTGGCCTTGCTTTTTGCGGATTTCCACAGAAAAAGTCACAAACTGATCGTCCGCAAAACCAAAAGAAACCAGCACATGAGCAATGGCATCCATGCCCCAATGTGAGGTCAGCATATCCACAGAGGTGAGTTTGCTTAAATCATAATGGCGGGTTTCCCAGCGCGCGGTGTAATCGGTTTCGGAGTGCCAATCAAAATTACGCACATTGTATAGCGTCACTTGATTACCCTGTACTTCACCGTAGGTCATTTGCGCGACGTCATCTTCCCAAAGGTGCTGATTGCTGGGGGTTAAGTTGTACCACCAGGTGAGCAGGGCGGCATGCATGACCAAGTACATAAAAAAACCTTGCCACACGCTGATGCGCCATAGACGCAGGAGCGCTAAGACGGTGAGGCCGAGCCAGAGCAGTAAGGCTAACGCTAACCATGGCATTGGTAGTGGTAGTTGATAGTACAGCGCTAAGCTGCCCCACAGCGCGGCACAGAGAATGAAGAGTGACAGCAGTAGTTTTAAGCCAGCGCTGAGCATAGCGCGTGTATTAATCGACATAGGAAACCCCGTTGGTGTCATGTAAATGCTCATGCAAGATGCGTCTGACTTCAACAATGGCAGCAGGTGTTTCTTGCACGCTATGCCATGAGCGAATAACTTTTTCTGATTGTGCTCCGGCCAAGTGGGAGCTGCTGTAAGGCACGACACCGTCGCTGGAGAGTTGTAAGCTTAAATCCGGAGTGTCGTTACCAATAATTGAGTGATAGGGCACGTGTTCTGCGATGGGCAGATCAGCGGCTAAGCGCACAAAAGGGTCTTGGTCGCTGAGGTTGGAGATGCTATTGAGTGGTCGAGTCAGTGGTGCTGCATTTGCAGAGCTTGGGTCAACTAATAATTGCGCAATTTCGGTAATGCGCCCCAACATCGATACCGGCAATTTAACCAGCCCAGCAAACCAGCGTGAAAAGCGGTTTTCAGCAAAAGGAGTGCCACGGTGCGGAGCAGCAATAAAGACTGCACGACTGACTTCAGGCATCGGTTTAAACCAAGCATAGTTGTGTAGTTTTTTTCGCGCTTTTTCTTTACGCTCACCTTCCAAGTTGTATGTTTTAACAATGGGTTCCCAAAAGTTATCCCCAGAGTCAGAAATCAATAAGCGCGCTAAAACACCGCCCATACTATGGCCAATAAGTACCACATCTTGTGAGGCACGGTTCTGGCCCTCAGGGTCAAATGCTTTTAGAGTTTCTTTAATGGCTTTGCGTATTTCATGCTGATTAAAAGCCAGCGGCGCATTGGTCGGATAATAGACCTGCCACACCTGATAATTTTTTCGCAGCGTTTCGTCGCCCAGTACTTCGTTGGCAACATTAATCCAAGCTTCTGGGCTGCTGGCTAAACCGTGCAGCATAATAATAACGCGGCGTCTTGGGTCGTAGGGTTGCATCAGGTAAACCCTTGGTTTTTCTAGTACCTCACCGCGTCCGACTAAGGTCAGTAGAGATTGTTTGGCAAAGCCGGAGCGGGCCAACCAGAGGCCATAACCTGAAGTGAAGTTGGCAGCGAGCGGTACTTGATTACCTGCTAAGCGCACACTATTACGTTTGTAAGGGTCAAAACCCAAGAGTTCAACTTCTTGAGTGTTAAGGACTTCTTCTAAGGTGTCGCCAGAAAAACGTAAGACGGCGGTGATTGCTGGGAAAGGGGTTTCACTAAAGGCTTCTTCGCGGCTGTTTTTATTCACCACGCGCTTGGCGGAAACGGCGACTAACTCTGCTCCTATGCCGTCACGACGGTATTGGTTGCGCAGGCCTTTGAAGGTTAATGAGGATGCTGGAATCAACTGCTCGGGGATTTTTTGATGCTCGGCCAGACGTACTTCATTGAGCTGGCCACGGATGCTCCAATTATTTGCGGTAATGGCGAACTGGCCTTGTGGATCAATGCTTTCTTGGAGTCGCTGTTGATGGTGGTTAAAGGTACGGGTCACTGTTTGTTGTACGGCAAAGTTGTAGTAATCGCGCACTTGGGTTTGTCGATCTTCTAAGGCCCGCTCATTGGGCGAGCGCTGGGTTAAAAACAAATAAGCGTAGGCATGGCGCGCACTTTCTAAATACGCATTAAGCACATCTTCAGCGAGAGCGCCTTCATTGATTTTTTGATCCATGGCCAGGGCTTCTTGCAACCAAAGCTCAGATAAGGCTGACATGCGCTGCTCATCATCGATACCAATATTGTTGGCCACTTGCTTTCGGCACTCTTGCGGTATGTTGCGGCATTGTTTTTCATCAATACCTGCCACTTGCAGGGCAACACCAACCGCTGAGCTCATTTCGCCGGTGGTTAAAATGTCACCACGGCGCTGCGAGATATAATCGTTGGTACTGACCGACACGGTTTTGACTCCGGCACAGCCGCTTAGTAAAACCAAGCCCAATAGGGTAAGAAAAATACTGCGATATAGATGAGAATTAAGCACGTAACAGCCTATAAAGATGGGCAAGTGAAGGATTCAAGCGTATGCGAGCACTGAGGTTGCATCTGCAGGTGGCTATTTTGGAGGTTATTCAGCGCTAAGGCTATGGGCTAATTGCATATTTTTAATGATGCATTTTTGCCTGTCAGGATTTGACGAAAACGAAGTGGGGAAAGAGCCTCAGCCGCAGTTGTTTAGCGCTGCGACTGAGGCGCTGCTTAGTGAATATCGCCAAAGTTCACATATTTGACTTCAAGGTACTCATCCAAGCCGTATTTAGAGCCTTCCCGGCCAAGGCCTGAGGCTTTTACGCCACCAAAGGGGGCCACTTCGTTAGAAATAGCGCCAGTGTTGACGCCAACCATGCCGTACTCCAAAGCTTCAGAAACACGGAAGCAGCGGCCAATATCACGGCTGTAAAAGTAGGCTGCTAAGCCAAACTCAGTGTCATTGGCCAAAGCAATGGCCTCTTGCTCATCGTTAAAGCGCATTAATGCGGCCACTGGGCCAAAGGTTTCTTCGCGAGCTAA
>JAAYTE010000318.1 GCA_012518175.1 Gammaproteobacteria bacterium
GACTACTTTCGCGCTCAAGCGGAAATGAATTGGGTCGCTCAGCATCAGCCAGAGATACATGCCCGCACTCATAAAGTATTGCTTCTGTCGGGCTATTTAAACTACCAATTGAGTGGGCGTTTTGTTGATTCTGTGGCCAGCTGTGTCGGCTACTTGCCTTTTGATTATAAAAAGCTGCGCTGGGCGGCAAAAGGTGACTGGAAATGGCACGCTTTGGCAGTGCGCCGTGAACAGCTGCCCGAGCTGATTGCGCCCGGTGAATTGCTCGGCCATGTGCATGCTGCAGCCAGTGTGCATACAGGGCTGCCGGAAGGCTTACCGATTATTGCCGCTGCGGCGGATAAAGCCTGCGAGGTTTTAGGTGCGGGCGCAGTGGATGAAAGCATTGCCTGTTTATCCTATGGCACCACTGCCACCATCAACACTACGCGCAGTAAATATCTGGAAGTGACGCGCTTGATTCCGGCGTATCCGGCGGCGATTCCCAAGCACTTCACCACCGAAGTGATGATTTATCGCGGGTTTTGGATGGTCAGTTGGTTTAAGCGTGAGTTTGGTCTGCGTGAGCAGCAGCGCGCAGAGCGCTTGGGCGTCAGTGTTGAGTCGTTATTTGAAGAATTAATAGAGCAAGTTCCGGCCGGATCCATGGGCTTAATGTTGCAGCCGTATTGGTCACCGGGTGTGCGTGAGCCGGGGCTGGATGCCAAAGGTGCAATTATTGGTTTTGGTGATGTACACACCCGCGCGCATATCTACCGCGCGATTTTAGAAGGCCTGGCCTATGGTTTACGCCAAGGCAAAGAGCAAATCGAAAAACGCAGTGGCGTACCGATTCAGCGCTTACGTGTATCCGGTGGTGGCTCGCAAAGTGATGCGATTTTGCAAATCACCGCGGATATTTTCGGCCTGCCGGTTGAGCGCCCACACACCATTGAAACCTCCGGCTTGGGCGCGGCGATTGCCTGTATGGTGGGTGTTGGTTTGCAGCCTGATTTTACTACCGCAGTACAGAGCATGACCCGTGCCGGCGAGGTGTTTTACCCCAACAAGGAGAATCATGCCTTGTACAACAGGCTGTATCGCGAGGTGTACTGCAAGATGTATCAACGCCTGCAACCGCTGTATCAAAATATTCGCCGTATCACCGGTTATCCAAAGTAGACTAGGCGCAGTGTCGGTTATTTATGCTTTGCTTGAGCTGGCCGATAGCCCATTATTCAGATTTTAAAAGGTGGTTTTGATGGCCAGTATTCTTGATAGTGTTAATCAGCGCACGCAACTGGTTGGTGAAAACCGCCTAGAAATATTAATGTTTCGTCTACACGGTCGCCAACTGTTTGCGATTAACGTCTTTAAAGTGCAAGAAGTGGTGCGCCTGCCTAAATTAACCTTGATCCCGCAGCGCCACCCACATATGTGTGGCGTGATTACTTTGCGCGGCCAGACCATTCCAGTGATTGATTTAGCCCAAGCCATTGGCATGCGCCCGTTGCTGCAAAATGAAAACAGCACGGTGATTGTCACTGAGTACAACCGCTCCATTCAAGCCTTCTTAATTGGCAGCGTTGAGCGCATCGTCAACCTCAATTGGGAGTCCGTACAGCCGCCGCCGCGCACTGCCGGTCGTCAGCATTATTTGACGGCGATTACCCGTGTGGATGAAGCCATTGTGGAAATCATTGATGTGGAAAAAGTGCTGGCTGAAATCATCCCCATGAATGCGAAGATTTCAGCAGAAAAGCTCAATAACCCAATCTTAGCCAAAGCCAGTGGTCGTGAAGTATTGATTATTGATGACTCCATGGTGGCGCTCAATCAACTGACTGAAGCCTTGGGGCAGTTGGGAATTACTGTGCATCAAGCCACCGATGGCCTAAAAGGCTTACAGCAGTTGCAGCTGTGGGCGGATCAAGGTGAAGTGCTCACAGATAAGCTACTAATGGTCTTTACCGATGCGGAAATGCCAGAAATGGACGGTTACCGCCTGACCACAGAAATCCGCAATGATCCGCGCCTACGTGATTTATATGTGGTGATGCACACCTCCTTGTCCGGTAGTTTTAACGCTGCCATGGTGGAGAAAGTCGGGTGTGATAACTTTTTATCGAAATTTCAGCCAGATCGTTTAGCGGATGTCATCGAAGAGCGCCTGCAACGCGACGAGGCATGAGCAACAGACACAGCGCTGCAACAAGGTGAATCACGGGGGCTGTTTTTAGCAGCGCTAAGGTGCGTCATTAAAACCCCCGCATGCACGGTTTAAACAGGCATAATAGAACTCTTTAAATGCTGAATTATTAAGGTGTACAGGCATGGCGTTGATTGGAGATATGAATACCCTACAGGTTATTCGACAGGCTGATTTTGGCGTGTATTTGGATGGTGGGCCTGATGGGGATATTCTTTTACCGCGGCGTGAAATGCCCAAAGATGAACCCTGTGAAGATGAAGACTGGCTCAATGTGTTTGTCTACCTCGACAGTGAAGACCGCATTATTGCCACCAGCCGTACCCCTAAAATTAAAGTGGGTGAGTTTGCCAGCCTAAAAGTGATTGATATTAACCGCATTGGCTTATTCCTCGATTGGGGCTTGAGCAAAGACTTACTGCTGCCGCACTCGGAAGAAAAACGGCCGCTGCAAGAAGGCGATTATTGTGTGGTGCATGCCTATATTGATGAGCGCACCAAGCGCATTACGGCTACGGCGCATCTAGACCGCTTCTTAGATAAAACCCCAGCAAATTACAGCGTCGGCCAAGAAGTGGACTTGCTGATTGTAGAGCCGACTGATTTAGGCTTTAAAGCCATTATTAATAGTGAACACTGGGGCTTGATCCATAAAAACGAAGCCTTTAAGTTTTTGCGTGGCGGTATGCAAGAGCGCGGTTTTATCCGTGAAATTCGCGATGACGGCCTGATTAACCTGAGCTTACAGCCACAGGGCCAAGAATTACGCGACACCTTGAGTGAAGCGATTCTGACACAGTTGCGCGAAAACAACGGTCACTTGCCACTCAGTGATAAAAGCCCAGCTCCAGCCATTGCCGATGCTTTTGGCGTGAGTAAAGGCAACTTTAAAAAAGCCATTGGCGGCCTGTACCGACAAGGCGTGATTCGTATTCACCCGCACTCAATCGAACTGGTGTAGCGGAGCGAGCATGCGCATACTTTCTGGCGTTGTCATTGCCGTGCTGTGTGTTGTCGCCATCTTTGCTGTGCAGAAGTGGCGTGGCCCAGTGTTACCGGCATTAACTGTCGAGCTGCTGCCATTGGAGTTGCGCATTGTTGCCAGTGGTGAGGTGCGTTATCAGTCGCTGGCGCGGATTGGCAGCGAAATCACCGGCACAGTCACCGCCCGCCATGTGCGTGAAGGTGACTTGGTCAATAAAGGTGATTTGCTCATTGAACTCAACCCCGAAGAGTTACAAGCACGTTTAGCCCAAGCGCAAACGCAGTTGCAGCAGTTGCAAAAAATCAGTCGTCCGCAAGCGCAAGCTGCATTGGTGGAGGCGCGGGATAACTTACGTCAAGTCAGCCGTGAAGCCCGCCGCCGCGAAACTTTAGCGGAAAAAGGTGTGATCTCTGCCGAGCAAGTTGAGCAAGCGCAGCGCATGGAGCTCAATGCTAAAACCGCCTTGACCCGCGCACAGCTCACTGTGGATTCCTTGGCTGCAGGCAGCACCGAAGAGCAATTACTGCAGCAACGCATTGCCAGTGCTGAAGCAGAGCTAGCAAAAACTCGCATCTACGCGCCGTTTGCTGGCCGGGTACAAACCCGCAATGTTGAGCCCGGTGATCTTGTGCAACCCAGTAAAGTTCTATTGGAAATTGCCCGCAGCGATGGGGTTAACCGCGCCGGAGTTGCCAGTGATGGCTTGGAAGTGGTGGTAGCGCTGGATGAGAAAAATTTTGCCCCGCTGCAGCTGCAACAACCGGTGCAATTGATTGCCGATGCCTGGCCGGAACAAACAGTGCCCGGCGTGGTGAGCTTTATTGCTCCAGCGGTGGATAGCGATCGCGGCACCATTGATGTGCATATTGATGTTTTGCCAGACACTGATCAGCACTACCATACTTTTTTGCAGGGTATGACCGTGTCCGCCAATATTATTGCTGCCGAACGCGAGCAAACGCTGGTATTACCCAATGATTATCTGCTTGTGCAGGCCAATAAGCCCACGCAAGTCTTGCGCTGGAATAATGGCGCAGTGACTGCAGTGGATGTGCAGTTGGGGTTACGCAACATGACCCACAGTGAAATTACTGCAGGCTTGGCAGCAGGGGATGTTGTGGTGCAAGCAGGGCAGGTCAGCGATGGCCAGCGCGCCCGTGTGCGTTTTGAACAGGCGCAGCATGTCATTGACTAGCCGCCTTGTTGCTTGGGGAAACTCGCTATGGATTGAGTGGCGCATTGCTTTACGTTTCTTAGCCGATAACCCTCTGCAAACCTTGTTAATCAGCGTAGCAATCTCGGTGGGGGCAGCGGTCATCGTCTTTATTACTGCTTTAATGACAGGGCTGCAAAACAACGTCATTGAGAAAACCCTCGGCACTCAGGCGCATATCCGTATTGAAGCCACTCGCCAGCACAATAATTTTTCTGCCACGCCCGAAGGCAAATATATCTGGGCCTTAGAAAGCCCGCGGGCGCAGCGCTTACAAACCATTAATAACTGGCAAGAAGTGCGCGATGCCTTGGATCAATACCCCGGTTTAAACACCGTTTCGCCGCTTATTTCCGGCCCGGCCTTTGCGCAAAAAGGTAATGCCCGTGCCTCAGTGGCTTTAATGGGCATCGACCCAGAGCGTTATGCCGGCATCATTGAGCTGCACGATTATTTGCTGGAAGGGCGCTTTAGTGTAGGTGCCAGCGATGTGCTGATTGGTCGGCAGTTGGCAGAAGACTTAGGTTTGCGCACCGGGGATAAATTGCGTTTAGACGCCGGTGATAATCGTCAAGCGGTGATGGATGTGGCCGGCA
>JAAYTE010000057.1 GCA_012518175.1 Gammaproteobacteria bacterium
ACCACTGCCATTTCACAAAGGATACCCCACTCGTCATTGGAACGCTCGGGGATACGTGGTTTCATCCGCTGTGGATCTAAAATACCTGCTTTATCAATAACAAAGCGGCTTTTAATTCCTGATGCTTTTTCAATAAACGCTGAACTGGACTCTGGTTTAGCTTCAATTTCACCGCTAGCAATTTCTGCAGCGTGCTCAGCATTAAACTGTTGTGACCACGCATTAAAGGCGGCAACCAACTCATCATTGGAAATGCTTTGCGCGGGTGTAAATAGGCCTGTACCACTGATTACGACTTTTTTCACGGTCAATCCTCTGCAGAAGCCGCGCGGCATGCGGCTGTGTTGACGCTGCCCAATCATCGCAGGCAACACTTAATCATTTGATAATACAGTATAGGTTAGCAGAACAACGCGTAAACACCTTAGGGACTTAAGCCCAATCGTTATCATCGGTAAACGCATCTGCAACCTAACATTAGGTTTTATTGCTTAATTACTCGATAGCAACAACTCGCAATTCTTTAGGCATGGAAAAAGTTACATTCTCTGGACGCCCCTCAAGCTCTTCAGCCATCTGTGCGCCCCAGTCACGTAGGCAATCAATCACACCTTGTACCAACACTTCAGGCGCCGAAGCACCTGCAGTCACACCAATCACTGCTCCTTGCTTAAACCAGGCTTGGTCTAAGTCCTGCGCACCATCAATTAAGTACGCCGGCGTCCCCATGCGGTCTGATAACTCACGCAAACGATTGGAGTTAGAGCTATTAGGACTGCCCACAACTAATACAACGTCACAGGCTTGCGCCAGTTGTTTTACCGCATCTTGACGGTTTTGTGTGGCATAACAAATATCATCTTTACGCGGTCCGCTAATCGCAGGAAAGCGCCCTTTCAAAGCATCAATGACTCGACTGGTATCATCCATCGACAAAGTGGTTTGCGTTACAAAAGCTAAAGTCTCAGGCGCCTTAACTTGTAAAGTGGCGACATCTGCTTCATTTTCCACCAAATAAATATGTCCGCCATGGCGCTCATCATATTGGCCCATCGTACCTTCAACTTCTGGGTGTCCAGCATGGCCAATGAGTACGCACTCGCGCCCTTGATTACTGTAGCGCACAACTTCTAGATGCACTTTTGTGACCAGCGGACAGGTTGCATCAAAGACTTTTAAACCACGGCGATCAGCTTCATCGCGCACCGCCTTGGATACGCCATGGGCACTAAAAATGACAATATTATCGTCGGGAACTTGATCCAACTCCTCCACAAAAATGGCCCCACGGGCACGCAAGTCTTCAACCACAAATTTATTATGAACCACTTCATGACGCACGTAGATAGGCGGTTGAAAAACCTCTAACGCTCGATTAACAATTTCAATTGCACGATCAACACCGGCACAAAAACCCCGTGGATTGGCTAACTTAATGCGCATCAATACCGCCTCTACATTGTTACTGGTTGTTTTGCACCGTGAATATTTCCACGTCGAAAGTGATGACCTTACCGGCTAACGGATGGTTAAAATCAATCGTCACTTGCTGATCATCAAACTCTTTAACCACGCCTGGCATTTCACCACCGGCAGCATCTTTAAAGATCACCAACACACCATAGTCCAAATCCATACTATCGAATTGAGTGCGTGGCATGGTTTGCAAATTTTGCTCATTGGGAATCCCAAAGCCCTGCTCTGGCGGGATTTGAAAACTGCGTTTATCACCCGCTTTCAGGCCAAATAAAGCCCTTTCAAAACCGGGCAGCAAACTGCCATCACCCACTGTAAAAGTAGCTGGGTCTTTTTCAAAATTACTGTCAACCACATCCCCGTTATCAAACTTCAACGCAAAATGCAGGCTTACCGTACTGTTTTGCCCTATTCGCTGCTCACTCATTACTCTGCGCTCCAGTTGAACTGCTGCTTGCTTGTTTAGTGCCGCGAAACATATCCAATGCGAGCATTACCGCTCCCACAGTGATTGCACTATCGGCAATATTAAAAGCAGGGAAATACCACTGGGTTTTCCAGTGCACTAAAATAAAATCGACCACATGGCCTAAGATAACGCGATCATACAAATTGCCGATTGCGCCACCGAGCACCAACGCTAAAGCAATCGCCAGCCAAGTTTCGTTGGCTTTAAGACGCTTTAACCAAATCACTAGCACTACGCTGACTGCCAAAGCAATCACGGCAAAGAACCAGCGCTGCCAACCCGCCTCGTTAGCTAAAAAACTAAAGGCAGCGCCACGGTTGTAAGCCAGAGTCCAGCTAAACACATCAGGAATAACGACCGCTTGCTCATACAAATTAAAGTTGCTGTCAAACCAATGTTTAGTGATTTGATCAGCAGCAATAATCAAGAGGCTGAGCCACAGCCATGCCAGCTTGCCAAAACGCGCAGTCATTAACCTGCACTCCGATAGGTGACGAAAGAGTTATGCATAGTGACGTACTTCACCTGCACCATCTAAGTTGTCTGCACAGCGGGCACAGACATCTGGGTGCGCTGCCACTGAGCCAACATCAGCACGGTGATGCCAGCAACGGGCACACTTAGGCTCGCTGGATTTACTGATATGCAGCTTCAGGCCTTCCAACTCAGTGCTCACTGCATCTTCCGGGGCCTGGGCTAAATCAGCCACTTGCGCAGTCGAAGTAATCAGCACAAAGCGCAGCTCATCGCCTAAACGATTGAGTTTTTCTACCAGCGCAGGATCTGCATACAGAGTCACTTGCGCCTGCAGGTTACCGCCAATCACTTTAGCATTGCGCTGGTTTTCCAGCTCTTTGTTCACCGCAACTTTAACCGCCATCAGCTCAGCCCAGTAGGCACTGCTCAACTTACTCTCGGCAGGCAAACGCGACAAACCTTCGTACCAAGTATTGAGAATAACTGACTCATTACGCTCACCGGGTAAGTGCTGCCAGATTTCGTCTGCGGTAAACACCAAAATCGGTGCAACCCAACGTACCAAGGCCTCAGCAATGTGATACAGCGCGGTCTGACATGAGCGGCGCGGTAAGCTGTCTTCACCGGTGGTGTACTGACGGTCTTTAATGATATCCAGATAGAAGCCGCCCAACTCTTGTACGCAAAAGTTATGAACCTTTTGATACACATTGTGGAAGCGGTATTCGTCGTAGGCCTGCACCACTTCATCTTGCAAGCGCGCAGCCGCATCCACCACCCAGCGATCCAGCTCAATCATCTGCTCAGCGGGCACACAGTCAGTGGCCGGATCAAAACCATCAAGGTTCGACAGCAAGAAGCGCGCGGTATTACGGATACGGCGGTAAGCATCAGCGCTACGCTGCAAAATGGTGTCAGAGACAGCCATTTCACCGGAGTAATCTGCCGACGAAGTCCACAAGCGCAAAATATCAGCACCCAAACTATTGGTAACAGTTTGCGGCGCAACCACGTTACCCAATGACTTGGACATCTTGCGGCCATTTTCATCCACGGTAAAACCATGGGTCAGCAAACCACGGTACGGTGCATGGCCATCAATGGCACAACCGGTCAACAAAGACGAGTGGAACCAGCCGCGGTGTTGGTCCGAGCCTTCCAAATACAGGTCAGCACGTGGGCCGTGAGCATGCCCGAGCGGGTGCGAGCCACGCAATACATGCCAATGGGTGGTACCTGAGTCAAACCAAACATCCAAGGTGTCGGTCACTTTTTCGTAATCCGCCGCCTCTGCGCCTAAAAGCTCAGCAGGGTCTAACTTAAACCACGCCTCAATACCTTCTTGCTCGATACGCTGCGCCACCTCTTCCATTAGCTCAACAGTACGCGGATGCAGCTCACCGGTAGCTTTATGCAAAAAGAAAGGTATCGGCACACCCCAGTTACGCTGACGAGATATACACCAGTCTGGACGTCCGGCAATCATATTATGCAAACGTGCCTTACCCCAAGCTGGGGTAAACTCGGTTTCTTCAATGGCCTGTAAAGCACGTTCACGTAATGGCGCACCCTGTTCAGGCTGCTTATCCATGCCCACAAACCACTGTGCCGTAGCGCGGTAAATCAGTGGGGTTTTGTGGCGCCAGCAATGCATGTAGCTGTGTTCGATTGGCTCATACTTGAGCAATGCGCCCACTTCTTCCAGCTTCGCAACAATGTTGGCATTGGCTTTCCAAATAAACTGGCCGCCAAAGAATGGCAGGTCATCCACGTAGACACCGTTGCTTTGGACTGGGCTGATAATGTCATCATTGGTCATGCCGTAGCGCTTGCAGGTATAGAAGTCATCCTCACCATAAGCAGGCGCTGAGTGCACGATACCGGTACCAGCATCCAGCTCAACATAATCGGCCAAATACACCGGTGCCACACGCTCATAGAAGGGGTGATTAAACTCTAAATGCTCCAATGCATCACCATTACAGCGGGCAATAATCTCGCCTTCGAGACCGTAACGCGTCAGGCTGCTTTCAACCAAAGTTTCCGCTAACAGTAAAATCTTGTCACCCACATCCACCAAGGCATAAATGGCTTCAGGGTGGACGTTGAGCGCTTGGTTACCAGGAATGGTCCATGGCGTAGTAGTCCAGATAACAATCTGAGTATTTTTACTAATTTCTGGCAATGAAAATGCTTGTGCCAACTTAACTAAATCAGTGCTGTTAAAGCCCACGTCAATGGCTTCTGAGCGTTTATCTTGATACTCAACTTCGGCTTCAGCGAGGGCCGAGCCACAGTCAAAGCACCAGTTCACTGGTTTTAAACCTTTGAAAACAAAACCGCCTGCAACCATTTTTGCTAAAGCACGCACTTCACCGGCTTCGTTGGCAAAATCCATGGTCTTGTACGGATTGTCCCAGTCACCCACGACACCTAAACGAATAAACTCCGCTTTTTGCCCAGTGATTTGCTCTTCAGCATAGTCGCGACACAGTTCACGTACTTTATCCGCCGGTAGGTTTTTACCGTGCTTAACCTCAACGCGGTGCTCAATAGGCAAACCATGACAGTCCCAGCCCGGCACATAAGGGGCATCAAAACCCGCTAAGGTTTTACTGCGCACAATCATATCTTTAATGACTTTATTCACCGCATGACCAATGTGGATGCTGCCGTTGGCATACGGAGGGCCATCATGCAAAATAAAACGAGGCCGACCTTCGCCAATCTGACGCATTTTCTGATACAGGTTAATGCTGTCCCAGTGCGCCAGCATTTGTGGCTCACGGGTGGGTAGGCCTGCTCGCATCGGAAATGCCGTTTTCGGCAGGTTAAGCGTCGCTTTATAGTCGGTCATGTCGATTCCAAGTCACTCATTAAAGGGTGTGATAGTGCTGCCAAAGTGTATGTGCTTGCGCGATATCCGCAGCAATTGCCTCTTGTAACAAAGGCAAAGATTCAAAACGTTGCTCGTCACGGATTTTCTGCTGAAAAGTGACAGCAAGATGCTGGCCATATAAATCGCCAGAAAAATTCAATAAGTGCACTTCCAGATGTGCGCGCTGGGTGTTATCTACCGTAGGGCGTGTGCCTATATTAGCAACACCGGGCACATGCCGCCCACTCTGCAGTTGCACAGACACCAAATACACACCATGCAAAGGTGCGCGGTGGCGCTTGAGCTGCACATTGGCAGTGGGTGCGTTTAGGGTTCGACCCAGTTTTTTACCATGCAAAACACGGCCATCAATACTGTAAGGTCGGCCCAGTAAGCGCTGCGCTAAAGTAAAGTCCGCAGCGGCCAAGGCACTGCGCAAGCGAGTGCTGCTGACCCGTTGCCCATCAATTTCTATGGTCGCGGTGGGTTCGACGCTAAATCCATAGCGTTGCCCAGCGTCCTGTAAAAAAGCAAAATCACCGGCGCGGTCACAACCAAAACGAAAGTCATCGCCCACCTGTAAATGCTTAATACCCAACGCTGCAATCAGCACCGTTTGCACAAAGTCGGCTGCACTAAGTTGGCGAAAGCGTTTATTAAAGGCAATACACAGCACCTGATCAATACCCGCCTCGCGAAACAATTGGAGCTTGTCACGCAAGCGAGTTAAGCGCACAGGTGCAGTCTCAGGGTTAAAAAATTCCCGCGGCTGTGGCTCAAAAACAATTACGCAACTGGGTACATTGAGGCGTGCCGCGCTTTTGCGCAGACGCGTTAATATCGCCTGGTGTCCTAAGTGAACACCATCAAAATTACCTATGGTAGCAACGCATCCATGGTGGGATGGTCGTACATTGTGCAAACCGCGAACCAACTGCATATTTGTTATCTTGCCAGAAAAGACTCTGATTATAACCATAGCTAAGGCATTAGAGCACCTTTAGCCCATTTAACGGCGCAGATGACGCATTCTCAGGCCCGTGGCAAACAACGTACCAGCAAACACCAGAACCCCACCGCAGACCAATACTGTTACTTCCCACACTCGGCGCTGCCAGCTCCAGTCAAACCAATCAGCGCTTGGCGCATTCAACCAGAACACCAGCGCCAGCATCGCCGCACAAGCTGCCAACAGTCGTAACAGGAACAACAACCAACCTGGCGACGGCTTGTAGATACCAATGCGGTACAGCCCCCACATTAACAAGCAGGTATTGAGCATACTGGCCAATGATGTCGCCAAAGCTAAACCCACATGCTGCAGTGGCCAGATAAAAATAAGGTTTAGCAGCATATTAACCACCATACATACTATGGCGATGCGCACTGGGGTTTTTAAATCTTGGCGAGCAAAAAAGCCTGGGGCCAATACTTTAATCATCATAAAGGTCAGCACCCCCAATGAGTACGCCCGTAAAGCTGCAGCCGATTGCGTAACATCGTTGGCAGTCATTGCCCCATAGAAAAACAGCGTAGCAATTAACGGTTCAGCCAAAATGGCCAAAGCTAAGGCCGCTGGGACCCCAACCAGCAGCACCATGCGCAGCGCCCAATCAATGGTGGCAGAAAACTCTTCAGGCTTGTCTTTGGAATGCTGTCGCGACAAGGCCGGCAAAATTACCGTGCCAATGGCTATGCCAAATGCCCCTAAAGGTAATTCTGATAAGCGGTCGGCATAATATAACCAAGAAACGCTACCGGTCTGTAAGAAAGACGCTAACACCGTATCCAGCAACAAGTTGATTTGACTGACCGACACACTAAACAAAGCTGGCAGCATCAGCAGCATAATGCGCTTAACACCGGGATCATTGCGTACCACGCGCGGTCGCGGCAGCAAGCGCATCTTCCATAGAAATGGCATCTGGAACAACAGCTGCGCCACTCCAGCAATAAACACTCCCCAGCCTAACGCCATCACTGGCTCAGTAAAATAAGGGGTTAAAAATACAGTTGCGCCAATCATCGACGCATTCAACAACACTGGAGTAAAAGCTGGCACCGCAAAGCGCCCATAACTATTGAGAATAGCGCCACAAAAAGCTGTTAAAGAAATCAGCAACAAATAAGGGAACGTAATACGCAGCAACTCACCGGCCAGTTGCATCTTGCTGGGCTCATCATGGAAGCCTGGGGCAAACAGCATAATCAAATAGGGCGACATCACCACGCCCAGCGCCGTCAGAGCCACTAGGATCAAACCCAGCATGCCTGCGGTGCGGTCCACCAATTGTTTTACTTCGGCAAAGGAGCGCTTTTCTCGATACTCAGACAGCACGGGGACAAACGCCTGAGCAAAAGCACCCTCAGCAAATAAACGGCGTAAAAAGTTAGGAATTTTAAAGGCGACAAAAAACGCATCAGCTGAAGCACCAGAACCAAAGTAGCTGGCGATCACCATATCGCGCACCATGCCCAGCACCCGTGACAATAATGTCATCACGCTCACCACAGCGCTGGAGCGTAAAAGGCTGGAGGACTTTAGTTTAGTGGGTGTATCAACAGCGTTACTCATGGCGCACTCTTCCAAATTCAGCGCACAAGTTTAGTCGCTTGCCCGAGGGGATGCCATAAAGATTGCAGAGAAAGCATGCATTCTGCATGTTGCCTGCGTATACTGCGCTAGCTAACTTGCTGCATGAGTGATTTTAAGGCTCTGGATAGTGCCTATTTATTTATTCTATACCAGCAGCTTGACAATTTAATCACTCGGTCGCATAATTCGCGGCCTATTTTGTTTCATTCAACTAAAAGTTTTCGAGGAGTACGACGTGGCCAACAGCCCTTCTGCCAAAAAACGCGCTAAACAGGCTGATAAGCGTAGAGACCATAACGGTAGCCTACGTTCTATGGTGCGTACCTATATCAAAAATGTAGTTAAAGCCATCGAAGCTAATGATTTAGAAAAAGCCCAAGCAGCTTATAAATTAGCTGTTCCTGTTATCGACCGTATGGCCGATAAAGGCATCATTCACAAAAACAAAGCTGCCCGTAACAAGAGCCGCCTGAACCAGCACATCAAAGCGCTGAGTGAAGCAGCAGCCGCTTAATTGCGACAGCATGTTTAATAAAGAACCGGCTTAGGCCGGTTTTTTATTGCCTATTGATTAGCCCCGCCGCCGCCCCCTGTACAAATCTCCCAGCCGCCCCGTACAACTACCAACCAACAACATACAAAGCCCTAGCCCAACGACTGCCGGGCAGCATTGCCGTATCTATTCTCTAGCGTATAAAAAAGCCCCAATGTCTAAGTCCAGACTTGGGGCTTTATCTATAACAGAGCTACAGTTTACAAAGGCTTGCCACGGTTACCGTGCTGACTGACAAAATCTTGCACTGCAGCCAAGTCATTGGCCAAAACGGTGCAGCGTTCTTCACGCTCAAACAGGTCAGCCATATGCGCTGGCAATACTGGACTGGCACTTGGCACGGCCTTCTGCACTGCTTCAGGGAACTTAACTGGATGTGCAGTACCGAGCGTTACCATTGGCGTAGCAAGGCTACGGCGGCATTCACGCGCCGCATGCACACCAATTGCTGTGTGCGGATCAAGCAACTCACCCGTCTCCTGATAAACCTGCGCAATAGTGGCACAGGTTTGCTCATCATCTACCGCCAACGAGTCAAATAGCTTGCGAGTTTCAGTCCAACGCTCTTCAGCGACACTCATCTCGCCAGTGGCGCGGAAGTTGTCCATCAACTCAGCCACTTTGGCACCGTCACGGCCGTGCATATCAAACAGCAAGCGCTCAAAATTGGACGACACCATAATATCCATCGACGGCGACAGGGTTGGATGCAGCTCATCTTTGTTATAACGGTTGCCACTCATAAAGCGGTGCAAAATATCGTTACGGTTAGTGGCCACAATCAGCTGATTGATCGGCAGCCCCATATTGCGCGCTAAATAACCGGCAAAAATATCACCAAAGTTACCGGTCGGCACCGAGAAAGCGATGGAACGCTGTGGACCGCCGAGCTGAATCGCCGCATGGAAGTAATAAACGATCTGCGCCATGATGCGCGCCCAATTGATCGAGTTTACCGCCACCAAACGCGTGCCCTTGAGGAACGACTGATCAGCAAAACTGGCTTTGACCATTTCCTGGCAATCGTCAAAGTTTCCTTCAATGGCGATATTGTGAATATTATCGCTCAGCGCACTGGTCATCTGCCGGCGCTGTACTTCAGATACCCGCTGATGCGGGTGCAAAATAAAGATATCGACATTCTCACAGCGACGGCAGCCTTCAATCGCAGCAGAACCGGTATCACCAGAAGTCGCACCCATAATCACCACACGCTCATTGCGCTTAGTGAGGAAGTGATCGAGCAAACGGCCTAACAGCTGCAGGGCAAAGTCTTTAAAAGCCAAGGTTGGGCCATGGAACAACTCCATCACCCACTCATTGCCATCCAACTGACGTAACGGCGCCACCGCACTGTGCTCAAACACACCATAGGTGTCTTTCAGGATTGCCTTAAAGTCAGCATCCTCAATGCAGCCCGCCACAAAGGGGCGCATCACACGAAAGGCTAATTCGTAGTACGGCAGATCAGCCCATGAGGCGATCTCTTCTACAGTAAAGCGCGGCAAATTTTCTGGCACATACAAACCGCCATCGCTGGCTAAACCGGCTAACAATACATCTTCAAAATTTAACGCAGGGGCTTGGCCACGCGTGCTTATATATCGCATAAGTAACAACCTTTATCAGAGTCGCCTAACTTGAAATTAACCCAACTGTTCAACGCGGATACGCACCACTGCTGCTTGCAAAGCATCCAGTGCTTCTAGAGCAATTATCGCATCATTAATGCGCTGCTCTTCGACGCGGTGCGTGAGCAAAATAATGGGGATTGAACCATCCAGCTCTTCTGCTTCTTTTTGTATAATCGATTGAATATTAATCCCACGCACCGAGAAAATACTTGCCACTTGCGCAAGCACACCAGGGTGATCTTTAGCCTGAATGCGCAAGTAATAGGCACTTTCACACTGGTCAATTGCCAGAATAGGATGCTCAGATAGCTCACCAGACTGGAACGCCAAGGCCGGTACTTGATCCGCAGGTGCCGAGGCCATAAAACGCGCCACATCAATAATATCGGCAATCACTGCTGAAGCGGTTGGCTCCATACCTGCGCCCGCACCATAATACAGCGTGCTACCCACCGCATCACCATTGACCATCACCGCGTTCATCACGCCATTTACATTCGCTAACAAGCGATCAGCAGGAATCAAAGTCGGATGCACACGCAGCTCAATACCTAAATCGGTGCGACGCGCCATACCCAAGTGCTTAATGCGATAGCCTAAAGCTTCTGCATAATTCACATCAGCGGTAGTCAGCTCAGCAATACCCTCGGTGTAGGCTTTTTCAAACTGCAACGGAATACCAAAAGCAATGGATGCCAGAATCGTCAACTTGTGCGCGGCATCAATGCCCTCCACATCAAAAGTTGGGTCGGCTTCGGCATAACCGAGCGCTTGCGCTTCTTGCAGAACATCTTCAAAGGTCCGGCCTTTCTCACGCATTTCACTGAGAATAAAGTTACCGGTACCGTTGATAATGCCAGTTAACCAATTGATACGATTGCCCGCTAAACCTTCGCGGATCGCTTTAATTACAGGAATACCGCCGGCTACCGCCGCTTCAAAACCAACCATCACCCCACGCTCACGGGCACGGGCAAAAATCTCATTACCGTGTACGGCAATCAACGCCTTGTTGGCGGTCACCACATGCTTACCATTTTCAATGGCGCGCAGCACAATGTCTTTCGCTAAGGTGTCGCCACCAATCAACTCAACAACAACTTCAATCTCAGGGTTATCGACGATAGCAAACACATCATCAACCACTTCGGTCGTACTGGTATCGCACTCTGGATTCATCGTACGTGATGCAACTTGCACGACCTCAATCTGACGGCCTACACGCCGTGAAATTTCCTCAGCATTGCGCTTAAGAACATTAAAAGTACCACCGCCAACGGTGCCTAAACCACAAATTCCTACTTTTACTGGTTTCACGCTGCATCGTCCCCACTATTAAATAAAATAAACCCACTCACAAGCCGCATGAGCGGTAAAAATACTGCACTGTACGAAGCCCCTAGAGGCCGGTCAACCTACTGTCGCGCTTTTAGTGCTTGCGCAGCCAACTGTTGTGCAGGTTGATAACCAGCAATGATTTGTCCATCGGCTAAAACTATAGTCGGCGTGCCTTGCACACCAAGCGTTCGCCCTAAGGCAAAATGCTTATCAACAGGGTGTTTACATGTTTGCTTGGCAATTGACTCGCGGTTTTTAGCCTGCGTCATCGCAGCCAAACGATCATCTGCACACCAAACACTGACCAAACTATCATAGGCATCACCGGAAAGACCATTGCGTGGAAAGGCTAAGTAACGCACCTCCACACCTAAACGGTTCAACTCAGCCACTTCAGTATGAAATTTCTGACAGTAACCGCAATCAGTATCGGTAAACACCGTGATAGCGGTTTGCCGGTTTTGCGCAGGAAAAATGACCATTTCCGACTGATTTAAGGCCTGCATTTGCTCTGCTCGCGCTTTACGCTCGGCCTGCTCAGTCAAATTCAACGGCACACCATCTTGCACCTGTAACAACTGACCTTGAAAAATAAACTCAGCGCTCGCACTGACATAAAAAATGCGCCCGCCACGCAACTGCACCTGATATAGCTCAGCCATTGGGCTGGGAGTAATTTTCTCTATGGGTAAATCAGGTTGGATATGCAGCAAGCGCTCACGTAATTGCGCCACTTCATCCGCATGGGCTAACACAGTTGCACTCAGCAAAAAAACCACACATGCGAGGCTACTTAACAGTCTAGTTTTACCCATAGCATGCGCTCAATTAAAAGATCTCAGTCTACCACTATGCAGCGCAAAGCTGTGCTCAAAAGCGCGCCGTGTAAGCAGTAAGGAATCTAACCAGTGGCGCAGTATAATCACAGCGTTCAGCAAACTTATCAGTGGCTAATAAGCACATCGCGATGTGCGTTATAATGAACCCAATTTACTTTTGAGAAGATTAAACAACGCCATGCGCCTTGATCGATTTATTTCTGAAGCCACCGGCATGAGCCGCAAAGAAGCAAGCAAAGCACTGCAGCGAGAAACAGTTACCGTAGATGGCATTGCCCAGAAAAAAGCGGCCTTTAAAGTCCCGCAAGGCGCAGAGGTGCTCTATAACAACACCCCCCTTGAGTTAAGCGGCCCCACCTACTTGATGATGCACAAGCCCCTTGGCTGCGTTTGCGCCAACGACGATCCTTTGCATTTAACCGTGTTCACTTACTTGGACGTGCCTAACCCCAGCAAACTGCACACCGTTGGCCGTCTTGATCTGGACACCTCAGGGTTATTGCTAATTACCGATGACGGAAAATGGTCGCACCGCATCACCTCGCCCAAACAACAGTGCCCGAAGACCTACCGTGCATGGCTGGCAGACCCGCTCAGCGCAGCCGATGTCACTGCATTTGCTGCAGGCCTACAGTTGCGCAATGAAACCACATTAACGGAGCCTGCGGTCTTAGAAATTATTGGTGAGCGTGAAGCTTTAGTGCATGTGCATGAAGGCCGCTACCACCAAGTGCGGCGCATGTTCGCTGCAGTCGGCAACAAAGTAGAGCAACTGCACCGTGAACAGGTCGGCGCACTCAGCCTCGACCCAACTCTTGCGCCTGGGGAAAGCCGCGCGCTGACGCCAGAAGAAGTTGCACTCTTCTAAAGCGCACCCCAGTGCCACTCACACCGCACATGGAGCACTGATTAAAGGATTCAACCAACAACCGGGGCTAGGTGTCGACAGCCTCCGGTTGTCCTGATTTCCAGCTGCTTGTTACAGCACCGCCTCAAAAGACTCAGGCAGAATCTGGCCACCATCAACAATAATGGTTTGTCCGGTAATAAAGCTCGCTTGCGGCGACGCCAAGAAGCAAGCAGCGTAACCAATATCTTCCGGCTCACCCAACTTCTTCACAGGTATAGAGGCGGCCATTTCTTTTAAGTACGCCTCGCCCTGGGCTTCTAGACCAGCAGTGCGGATATTACCCGGCATCACCGCATTAATCGTAATCCCCTCGCGCGCGCACTCCAAAGCTGCAGAACGCATAAAACCTAATTGCCCAGCCTTACTTGCAGCATAGTGCGACCAACCTGGATAGCCGGTAATCGCGCCAGTAATTGAGGAGGTAATGACAATGCGACCATAATTGCGCTGACGCATACTTGGTAACGCTGCTTGCACCATAAAGAAAGTGCTGCGCAGGTTGACGTTCATCATCTGCTCCCAGTTTTCCAGGGTCATGCTTTCTAAATTGGCCTGCGGGAAAATACCGGTATTCGAGCATAAAATATCTATCCGACCGCAACGTTCAAGCACGGCATCCACTACTTGCTGACAAGCTTGCTGGTCGGTGACATCCAATTGCTCAAATGTTGCCCCCATTTCCTCTGCCGCACGTTTACCCGCTTCAGTATCAATATCAGCAATCACTACCTGCGCACCAGCTTTAGCCAGCACACTGGCAATGCCTTTACCAATACCGTTAGCACCACCGGTTACAATGGCAACTTGATCTTTTAGTGAAAACATTTTGCTCTCCTGCATTGCTCTTTAAGGTTTACTTTATAATTAGCATAAGCAATCTAAGCACACCAGACTTGATACAACTCAATAGTCTACAACTTTGACATCCTCCCCCAGCTAAAGCAGGGGGATTCCTACTACTAGACGGCCATGCCCGACCGCGAGAATGTTCTTGGCCGCGTTTACATCGCGGTCGCTGTGCGTGACACCACACGCACTGCACGTCC
>JAAYTE010000319.1 GCA_012518175.1 Gammaproteobacteria bacterium
AAACCCGCGAAGAAACCTAAAATAACCGTCGGCAAAGCTTCCATCAGCTCAATCACCGGTTTGATTTTGCGCCGCACCGCAGGAGCCATAAAGTAGGCTGTATACATGGCACCGCATACTGCTAAGGGTACCGACAACAACATGGCATAAAATGCCGCTTTCAGCGTACCGAACGCCAACGGCGTGAGGCTAAACTTAGGCTCGAACTCATTAGAGGCTGAAGAAGATTGCCAGGTGTACTCAGGCTCGCTATACCCTTCATACCAAACTTTACCCCAGAGCGACTTCAACGACGTTTCCGGGTGTGGGTTATCAATGGCGTATCGCTGAAAAGTGCCTTGCCCATCCTGGACCAATAGCATGGAAGCCCGCGGTGCCAAGGCTGCTAACAATGGCTTACCTTGCAATAACGGCTCATCAATGGCCTTTTTCTCTGCAGTGGTATTAAAAACACCTACGCGGCCATTACTATCAATGGCCACAAAGCCTTTACGGCGCTGCTCCGCCTCCAGAATTTCAATGGGTGCATCACCCAGCTGTAAAGTCCGTATTTTAGTCAGCTGTTGTTGGTTATGCGCATCACGCACCATAAAGTATTGAGTGATCTGGCCTTGTGAATCCCCAACCAGCAATGACTGTTGCGCCAACTGAAAGATCATCTGGGTCACTTGCTGACCCGGCTCAACCAAGGGCAAGGTATGCAGCAACTCTATCTCGTTGAGGTTGCGAGTGTCATACACATCTAAGCGGCCATTGTTACGTAAAGCAAACATATAGTGATGGTCGGGCGCAATCAAAATACGTTGGTACGCTGTGTTACTCGCAAAGTTAATGGGTTCTAAACTTTCCTGAACTTTACCGGTAATAGGGTTAGTGCGTTGACGCAGCAAGGTCATTACTACTTGACCGTCCCCCACCAAACCAGCGAGCAGCTTGCCCTCCGCTGAGCTTTGCTCAGTGACGTAATGCAAAGCTCGATGTTCAGGGTCGAGCTGAATCGACTGGCCATTAAATAACTGAACCACGTTGGGTGTCACCCCTAAACGCTGACCATCGGCATCAAACTGCACTTTAAATGTTGTAGCAACCGCCACTACCTTGCCGTTATTCAGACCGAGCAACAAGGTATCATCCCCTGGGGTTTTAATTTTAAAACTGCTGATATGGGCACCGTCTAACGCTATCTGCTGCCGAGACAATGGCGCACCATTGAGGGCATTAATAAACAGTAATTCACCACTATCAGTGAGTAGCGCAGCGACCTCATTTTGCTCTTCAGTAAACATCGTCAATACAGTGCTGGCACCTGCTGGCTGCTGCAGTACAAAGCTACTCTCTTGTTTGATGCTCGCGCTTTTAAACAGCGGCATGACTTCATACAGCAGATAAAAGAAAATTAGCGTAATAGCAACAATGACGCTCCAACCACCCAGCGCAATCGCCCGTTGCGCCACAGTATCTTTCAGCGCACGAAACTTACGACGAGTACGCATACGGGGGCTGTTCAGCTCCTGCTCTAAGCGCGACGATATATCCTGCATAGCCTGACCCTTGGAATAAACTTTGTGAACACTTTAAGGCTTTTGTATGACAGTTAAATGACAAGCAAAAAAAAGGGGCCGCAGCCCCTTTCTTCACAACACTCACTGGTTACTTTATAACTCTAGATCTTGATAGAGACTTTCCACTACCGTAGCTGGCAAAGGTACATAGCCATCACGATTAACCACTTCCTGACCCTGCTTAGACAGCATCAGCTTGACAAACTCGCGATCGAGTGGAGCCATAGGCTGATTCGGACGTTTATTCACATAAACATACAAGTAACGTGAGAGCGGGAAGTCACCGGTTGCAGCTTGCTCAGGGGTTGCCTCAATGTAAGGGCCGCCTGCTTTTGCTGCCAAGGGCACTGCACGGACCGACGAGGTGCGGTAGCCAATACCAGAGTAACCGATGGCATTTAGCGAAGACGACACCGACTGCACCACCGAAGCAGAACCTGGCTGCTCATTAACGCTGTTTTTAAAGTCACCTTTACACAGGGCATTGTCTTTAAAGTAGCCGTAAGTACCGGAGACTGAGTTGCGCCCGTACAGTTGAATCGGGCGCTCAGTCCAAGCATCAGTTAAACCTAAATCCCCCCAACGGGTAACATCCTCCCCAGTGCCACAGCGGCGTGTAGAGGAAAAAATAGCATCCACCTCATCAATAGTGAGGCCTTTAATAGGGTTATCCTTGTGCACATACACAGCTAGCGCATCAATAGCGACTGGTACTGCTGTCGGACGATAACCGTGGCGCGCTTCAAAGGCTTGGATTTCACTGTCTTTCATCATTCGTGACATCGGGCCCATATTAGCTGTGCCTTCAGCCAGCGCTGGCGGTGCTGTTGAAGAACCTGCTGCCTGAATCTGCACATTCACATTAGGGTAATTTTTCTTAAACTCTTGCGACCATAAGGTCATGAGATTCGCCAGCGTGTCTGAGCCGATACTGGTTAAATTACCTGAAATACCACTGGCGCGTTCATAGCTAGGTAGATTTTCATCTACTGCAGCTGCTGCAGAAAACGTTGAAAACGCTGTGCAAAGGGTCAGCGCTGTAGCAAGTGCTTTCATTTTCGCGGTCATACTTTATCTCCGAATCATCCATCAAGCTGAACTGATGCGTTTGCACCAGCACGGAAGCCTGCGCCATCCGATGTATTGCATAGTAAGTGGCTTAGATGACAATTTAATGAAAACCCGTTAAGAAACTTTATCCAATAAGACTGTATTTTTCTGGATGCTGGCCGATATAAATAACAGTAAACAATAATTTATACCTATGCTCTGGATCACCAGCAGGAGTCCACTCATGACTACAGCAATCTCACTCACTCAGCCCAATGTTTCGAATGCAACCTCAAAGACCACCAGCTCAGCCAATGCAGCACTGGACGAAGCACGTAAAGCCGCAGCTAGCAGTCCAGAAGGTCAGCGCACCCAGCTTGGCGCGCAAATATTAAAAGCCTCATTGGATGTGTCGATCAGTGCTGGCGACAACTCTATGGCGCTGCTGTACCGAACAGCCATTGACAATATCAATGAACAACTTGCTCCTGAGCTGGGCGCCAATGCATTACAGGCCGCCATGCAGCAAGACAATAGCCCAGAAGCCACAGCTGAGCGTATCCTGTCACAATCAACGGCGTTCTTTGATGCCTATGCTCGTCAACACCCCAATAAAGACCCAGAAGATCTAGTGCGTGACTTTGTTGGCATCGTCCGTGGCGGTTTTGAAAAAGGCTATGCTGAAGCAGCTAATATTCTCACCGGCCTTGGCGTCATGGGCGAAGGCAGTCCCATTGCCGCAGAGATTGGCAAAACATTTGAGCTGGTACAAAAAGGCTACGATGACTTTTTGCAAACCAAACTACAAGCTCTGCAAGAAGAGTCAAACGAACAGCAGTCAATTGATAAATAACAGCGGCGCAACAGCTTCAGCACAGAACAAGCCGCTCACTGCAAAGCAATAACCACTGCAATTGAGCGCTAGCCCCAGCCCCCTAAGCCAACCATAGCGCTACGGTTGGCTTTTTTAATACAACTCTCTCAGCCTGACTGCCACAGTCTACGGCCTCGCAGAAACAGCTCCACCTGTACACAGTTTTATTTGCTCTTTACGCAGCATATAGCGACGTGGCAATCCATGCCAAAACCCTGCGCAGCATTAAAGATCGATTATTTAACTACGCTCGTAATGACAACAATACGCTAATGCCAATAATGAGTTTTCTGCATAATTCAGCCCCGCCCTAAACCACTCGTTTTGCCACTTGAACAATAAGCCTGTGCAAAGGTGATGACTAAAAAGTTTATTCGTTTATAATCGCGCGCTTTGCTCAATCTAAACTGGGCTCAATCACCAAATTTGCGTGTGCTGTGAGGCTGCTGATGCTAAAAACGCCCTACTACTTAATCGACAAAAGCCAGTTACTGCAGAACATGGAGAAAATAGCCTATGTTCGTCAGCAATCCGGCGCTAAAGCCCTGCTCGCACTGAAGTGTTTTGCCACTTGGTCGGTGTTTGACCTGATGCAGCAATACATGGATGGCACCACTTCTTCATCGCTGTTTGAAGTAAAACTGGGGCGTGAGAAGTTTGCCGGTGAAACCCATGCCTATAGCGTAGCCTATGCCGATGATGAAATTGCTGAGGTATTAGCCAGCAGCGATAAGATTATCTTTAATTCCATCAGCCAGCTGCAGCGCTTTGAAGAGATTTCTCGTGATCATGTGCGTGGCTTGCGGGTTAATCCGGGTGTCAGTACCTCTGAGTTCACTTTGGCCGACCCAGCGCGTCCGTTTAGCCGTCTAGGTGAGCACGACCCAGCCAAAATCGCCACCGTCATCGAGCAGATCTCAGGCTTTATGTTCCACAATAACTGTGAGAACGACAGCTTTGCGCGTTTCGATGAAATGCTGACCGGTATTGAAGCGCGCTTCGGTGAGTTCTTAAGTCAAGTTGAGTGGGTCAGCTTAGGCGGCGGCATTCACTTTACCGGTGCAGGCTACCCACTGGATGCTTTCTGCCAGCGTCTGAAAGATTTTGCCCTGCGTTGGGGCGTGCAGGTGTATTTGGAGCCGGGCGAAGCGGCAATCACCAACAGCTGCAGCTTAGAGGTGACAGTTTTAGATACTCTTTTCAATGGTAAACACTTAGCCATAGTGGACAGCTCCATTGAAGCGCACTTGCTGGATCTGCTGATTTACCGCGAAACCGCCACACTGCTGCCCAATAACGGCGCACATGAGTATATGGTGTGCGGTAAATCCTGCTTAGCCGGGGATATCTTCGGCGAGTTTAAGTTTGAACAACCTTTACAGATTGGCGACCGCTTATCCTTTCAAGATACCGCGGGCTACACCATGGTGAAGAAAAATTGGTTTAACGGTGTGCAAATGCCTGCCATTGCTATTAAGCAGCTGGATGGCAGCATAGAACTCGTTAAGGAGTTTACTTATCGCGACTTTGTGCAAGGGCTCTCCTGAGCCCCTGCTTAAGCTGTATTGAATCTGGAGTTGAATCCGTAAATGAAAAAAAACGTTCTGATTATTGGCGCCGGTGGTGTTGCCCAGGTTGCTGCACATAAATGTGCACAAAATAATGACATTCTCGGGCAAATCGCCTTGGCCTCTCGCACACTGGAAAAGTGTGAAGCAATCGCCAAAAGTGTCGAAGAAAAAGGCAGTATGAAGCAAGCGGGTAGCATTGCCTGTTATACACTGGACGCTTTAGATGTTGCTGCGACAGTTGCTTTGATTCGCGAAACGCAATCTCAGATCGTGATTAACGTTGGTTCAGCGTTTTTAAATATGGCGGTGCTTAGCGCCTGCATTGAAACCGGTGCTGCTTACTTAGATACCGCGATTCACGAAGACCCAGAGAAAATTTGCGAAAACCCGCCTTGGTATGAAAACTACGAGTGGAAGCGTAAAGCCATCTGCGCAGAGAAGAAAATCACCGCTATTTTAGGCGTGGGTTTTGATCCCGGCGTGGTCAACGCCTATGCTGCCCTCGCCCAGCAAGACTATTTCGACACTATCGACTCCATCGACATTATTGATATCAATGCCGGTGAACACGGTCACTATTTTGCCACCAACTTTGACCCAGAAATCAACTTCCGTGAGTTCACCGGTACAGTCTGGACTTGGCAAAACAGCCAGTGGACCAGTAATAAAATGTTCGAGGTTAAGCGCACCGATGACCTGCCAGTGGTGGGTGAATACAGCAGCTACCTGACCGGTCACGATGAAATCCACTCATTGTCAAAAAACCTCAATGTACCCAACATTCGCTTCTGGATGGGCTTTGGTCAGCACTATATCAATGTGTTTAATGTGCTGAACAATCTTGGTTTACTGTCTGAACAACCGGTGACAACAGCTGAAGGCTTAGAAGTGATTCCGTTGAAAGTGGTGAAAGCCGTGCTGCCCAATCCCACCTCCTTAGCACCCAACTACACCGGTAAAACCTGTATTGGTGATTTGGTTAAAGGGCAAAAAGATGGCCAAGAGCGCGAAGTCTTTATTTACAACGTGGCGGACCACAAAGAAGCCTATAACGAAGTGGGCTCGCAAGGTATTTCCTATACTGCAGGTGTACCGCCCGTGGCTGCAGCAATCTTGGTCGCTCAAGGTCTGTGGGATGTAGAAAAAATGGTTAACGTGGAAGAATTGCCGGTTAAACCCTTCTTAAACCTACTCAATCACATGGGTCTACCCACCAGCATCCGTGACGAACAGGGTGAGCGTGCGCTGCACTTCTCTTAACCTTGCAGCTGAATACTGACTGAGGCAGCCCCACCGCGAGATCATGGTGGGGCTATTGTTTTAAGGCCCATCTAGATATCAGTTGCTGCTTTGCTCTGCCAGACGACTGTTTTCCATTTCTCGCGCCTCACTACCCTTTTTAGCCTTACGCTCTTCCGGCGCTTTGGCGGGCACCAAACTAATCAACTTAGCGCCCACTGCAGGTTTAAGCGTATCCATGGCTTTCACTGGGCTAATATGATCTTTAGCGTCTAGCACAAATAACACCAAAGCCTGCCCTTGCTGCATCTCAAGAAAGTCCTGATAGCTAAACTCCTCGCTCAATTGCGTAGTTTTAATGGTATAGCCCTGACTCACTAAACTTGCCAGCTTGGCAAAGCTCACCCCATTAAACAGACCTCTAGTGCGCTGAATTTTTTCAGCAGTTTGGTAGCGGGCCTTCTGATCTTGGTCGCCCTCAGACAAACTAAAAACACTGTCATGATCGCCAAACCAATCCAGGAAATGATACGTCGCCAGCGAGTTCATCTGCTTATAAGGCGAAATAACCAGCAAATTACCAATACCCGTTAAATCCAATTGATTAGCGGCATGCTCAGAAACAGGGTTACCAAAGTAAACCTGTAAGTTTTCCATGCGCGCTTGACGCACATTTTCCCAGTTACTATCAGCCAAGACCACCGGCACATCGTGGTTGCTCAGCACCTTACCAATCATTCTGGCAACGGGGTTGGCACCTAGAATCAAAAAACCATACTCCGGCGGCTCATCTACACCGAGCAACTTGGCCAAGGGCCGAGCCGTTAAACTTTGAATCGTGACAGTGGCAATGATCAGCATAAACACCAACGGCACCAGCGTCTCACCGCCGGCAAAACCATTACTTTGCAGTTGAAAAGCAAAGAGTGCTGATACCGCCGCGGCGACAATACCGCGCGGCGCAATCCAACTTAAAAAAACCTTTTCGCGCCAATTTAAAGTAGTGCCGATGGCCGACAAAAATATACTCAGCGGGCGCGCCACCAACATCAAAACCGCTAAAACAGCGACCAAACCCCAGCCCAGATTTAAAATTGCCGAGAACTCAATACGCGCCGCCAGAATAATAAACAATGCAGAAATCAATAGGACGCTTAAGGACTCCTTAAACTCCAAAATGCTCTCAACTTCCACCTGTTTCATATTGGCCATCCAAATTCCCATAATGGTGACCGTGAGCAGTCCAGATTCGTGGGCAATCTCATTGGATAAGGCATAAACCCCCAACATAAAGGTCAGTGTGCCGGCGTTATGCAAGTATTGCGGAATCCAGTGTTTGCGCAATACTTGGCCATTTAAATAGCCCGCTGCCGCGCCCAACACTGTGCCGACCACAAGAGTGGTGCTAAAAATATACAAAGAGTGGCCAAAGACATTGCCCTGCCCCCAAGAGACAATCCCCTCATAAACCAGCACTGCCAGTAAGGCGCCAACAGGATCAATAATAATGCCTTCCCACTGCAGGATATTGGCCAACTTGGCACTGGGGCGTACCGAGCGTAATAATGGCGCAATCACCGTTGGCCCCGTTACCACAGCAATGGCACCAAACAGCAAAGAAATTTCCCAAGAAATCTGCAAAATCCAATGCGCTGCCAAAGTACCAATAATACCGGTAACAATAGAACCCACTGGGATCAGATTACGTACCATTTTGCCGTGACCGCGTATTTCCGAAAAGCGCAGGGTTAAACTGCCCTCAAACAGAATAATTGCCACCGCCAGCGAGACCATGGGAAACAATAAGTCGCCAAACACATCATCAGGATTTAAATAATGCAATACCGGACCACAAGCGATCCCGCCAGCCAATAAAAATACAATTGCTGGCATGCGTACCCGCCAAGCCAACCACTGACAAAAAAGTGAAAGCACACCAATAGAAGCGAGTAGCAACACAATGCTAATGGGCATAAACCAAAAAATTCCTAATAAGTAATTATCGTGCGAGTTGGGGCTGCTTTATACAGCAGTCAGCCCATAACGAAAAGCTGTCTGTACAAGTAAACCTTCAGCCTAGCCTCACTCTAGACCGATCTCAAAACGTGCTGAAGAATACGCCAGCTCCACCAATGAGTATACATCCACATAATATGGCTGCCGCATTACTGCTGGTTAAACTTCACCTTTTAGTAGTTTTAGCAAGTAAACATAAAAATTCCGTAACCGTATTGTCACAATTAGCTGCTGTAATTA
>JAAYTE010000320.1 GCA_012518175.1 Gammaproteobacteria bacterium
AAGCCAATTAAGCACAAGCGCATCAATGTTTTGCCCCCTGAAGGGCAGGTGCAGGTGATTGCGCCCCATAGTTTTACCGAGACAGCAATACGCTTAGCTTTTGTTGCGCGTATGCCTTGGATTAAAAAACAGCAGCAGGCCTTTCAGCAACAAGCACGGCAGAGCGAACGCCAGTGGGTCTCCGGTGAGTGTCATTATCTATGGGGTAAGGCTTATCGTTTGGAAGTGATGGAGCACAGTGGCGCTCATCAGGTACGCCGCGGTAAGGATAATTACTTACAGCTTTGGGTGCGGCCACGCACCAGTGCAGCCAATAAAGCCAAGGTGCTGCAGGGCTTTTATCGTCAGCAGTTAATTACTGAAGTGCCTAAGCTGCTAGAAAAATGGTTGCCACGTATGGAATTGGTACTGAACGACTGGCGCATTAAACAGATGAAAACCAAGTGGGGCAGTTGCAATATCGAAGCCCGCCGCCTGTGGCTTAATCTTGAGCTGGCGAAAAAGCCTTATGCATGCCTTGAATATGTACTGGTGCATGAGCTTGTTCATCTGCTGGAACGCAAGCACAACGACCGTTTCATGGCCTATATGGATCGGTTTCTACCGGACTGGCCTGAGCGGCGTGAGTTACTCAATCGACTGCCTTTGGATGATCTTAAGGTACAGGATATTTGAACTTATAAAGCTATAGCTAGAGTAGTTCATGTGCGAGCAAACAGCACTGCAGTGACAGCCAAAGCCAAGCACAAACAGGTTGCGCCTATGCTTGGCGTGTCTTGAGCATAGAGTGCAGTCACTCACGTTGACTCTTTCATCAGCTCCAATCTAATCCTGCCGATTGCGCCCATGGGGTCACACTGCAGCGAGTTTGGCTTCTGCGCATGGCTCGCTGCAGTATTATTAAAACAGGCTAGGTAAGCCAATCCAAATTTTCATGCAAGCACCGGAGAGAGGGCCGTCATTGTTGAGCTCTAGGCGCGCAGGGCGGTTTTCTTGGTCGTGCATGGCGACGATGTTTGCGGCGAAATACAAGCCAAGGCCGGTACTGCCACTGTCGCGATCAATGCCGCTGGACTGACTGCTGCGTACTGCGCCGAGCAGACTCTCTGGGTAGCCTGGGCCGTCATCACAGATGCTTAATAAAACCCCGTCGCCGTCCCGTTGCGCGGCTAAACGGATGGTTTTTTTGCAAAAATTGAGCGCGTTGCCGAGGGCGTTATCGAGCACTGTGCCCATCAAACTGACATCCAAGTAGGCTTCTAAGTCTGGATCATCCAGTTCAATTTGCAGGTCAATATTGCGGTACTCGAGAACCTCGCGGTGGCGGTTGTGCAAGTCTTCAAACAGTTCTTCGACACTGTAATACACCGACTGCAATGACAATTGGCCGTGTTCAAGTTTATACAGGCCGAGTAGTTGCATCAGCATGGCGTCTAAGCGCAAGGCTTCTTGTTCGATTAAGCGGGCTTGTGGTGAGCGCTGTAGAGCTTCGGGCATCTCCGCTAATAAACTTTCATAGGCTTGGCTGACCGCAGCAATGACGTTTTTCATGTCGTGTACGGTTGATGCCATTAGCGTGGAAAAATCGATTTGTTTTACCATGGACTTAGCTCCAAAGAAGATTGCATGCGCATAAAGTCAACAGAGTCGGGTGCAATTTTAGAAAGTTTAACAATGCGCTGTAGGCACTCATCTAAACGCTGATCGGCACCGCTTTGCTGTTGTAAAAGCTGTTCTTGATATAAACGTGCAGCCGCGATATTGAGCTCAATGAGCTGCGGGGCTTGTTGCAGTGCTTGGCTGAACAACGCTTGTGCTTCATCACGTTGCTCTTGGTAATGCAGTGCTGCTGCTTGACGGCTGAGACTGACCGCTTGCTGTAAGGGCTGCAGATCAAGACTGGGCAGGCGGTTGCTGATTTGTTCCAGTACGCCAGCAGTGCCGGCATGGCGTTGGGCACAAAACTGCCATAATGCTTGCGCCGCGGCTTGCGCTCCTAAGAGAGTCAGCCAGTCACCCATTTGGATTAAGGTGATGGCCGCATAGCTGTGCTGGTTTTCTTCAAGAGCGCTCAGCAATGCGGTTAGATCGGCGGGACTGGTTTGTTTGCGCCGCTGTTCTTCGCTGCGCAATAAAGCGGCGGCAGGCTGAATCTCCAATGCTTGTCGGTAGTTCTTTTCTATAATAGCTAACCATTGCTGCGCTTCGTCGGGCAGCTTGTTGGCGGTGGTGACGCGAGCCAGGATAGAGGCGAGCTGCCACAACAGTTCTGGATCAAAAATAACTGAGTGGCGACCCACTTCCCAGCACTGGCGCAGAGCATGTTGGGCTTTACTGATGTCATCATTGAGCCACGCTTGGCTGGCCAGCTTAATTTGGCGGCGCAAGGTATTGGGGGATAAGGTGACCGCTTCTTGCAGGGCGTCTAAGGTTGCGGGTAAGTCGTTTTGCAGAGCGGCCAATTCAGCTTGCATATCACGCAGTTCCGGCATCATGGGAAACTGCCGCACAGCTGCGCTAAGCAGGCGGGTGACTTGATCAAGGCGGCCCTGACGTAGCCATAACCGTGCCAGGGCTTGTAAGTTCCAGCCGGTGGGGCGACTGCGCGCTTGCTTTTCCAGCAATTGTTCCAGTTCTTGATAGCGGCCTAACTCTTCTAAAGCTGTGGCCATATGACGCAAACACAGGGCGGCGTGGCGCGGTTCTTTTTCTTCGATGGCTTGGCAGGCTTGTAGGACTGCCAGTTGGTCACCGGCTTCTTGGGCGTTAAGAACGGGGGCTAACACCTGTTTGCGGCGGATTAGGCGTTCTAACCGAGTTTGCAAGGTCACTTTGTTGAAGGGTTTGGTCAGGTAATCATCGGGTTCGCATTCCAGTGCAGCCAACACCATGGCTTGAGTATTCTCGGCAGTGACCATAATAAAAATACAGTGAGGCGAGAGCAGTTGCTCAGCGTGCAGCTGTTCCAGCACCTGTTGCCCATTGAGGCCTTCGCCAAGGTTGTAGTCATGCAAAATCACATCGTAACGATTACGGCGGCACAGCTCTAAGACCTCGTTGCCATTGGCGGCGGTATCTATATGTTGCACCGCGAGTAAACGCAAAATGCCTCGAATGGAGCTGCGGAACTCGGAAAAGTCATCAACAACTAGAAAGCGTTTCTTGCTGAAGTGGATCATGTTAAACGCCTCTTAATAAATACATAATCAGTAAGTATTGCTGAAGTCTAATGCTTATTGTCTGCGCACGCACGTGACTGCAGCCATTTTAGTGCGATAAAACCACTCACTGGCAAAGCCTGCCATTAGCCAGCAACTGGGCTTACTGTTTTAGCAAGGTCTGGACTGGGTGCAGTGGTAGGTTAAAGAGCTGCAAGTACGGATTAAACAGTGCGTGGCGCAGCGGATTTCAAGATAAAACGCTTATTTGTAGTTTTTAAGGCCTTGGGTACTAGTCAATGGTATATACCCTGGCCAACGCTGCTGCGTTTAGGATTATGCTGTAACTTAAGTAGAGCGTATTTACTTGGTTAACCCCTCAGATGATCCGGAGAGCACAGCATGCTTATTTTCTTTATCAGTATTACCTTGCTAATACTTGGCTATGTTGTCTATAGCCCCTTTGTTGAAAAACAAGCGGGCATAGACCCCACGGCAATAACCCCACAAGAGCGCTTAAGTGATGGCGTTGACTATGTGCCGATTAGTCCGGCACGGGCTTTTTTAATTCAGTTTTTGAATATTGCCGGTGTTGGTCCTATTTTTGGGCCTATCTTGGGGGCTTTATATGGACCCATTGCCTTGGTCTGGATCGTCATTGGTAACGTGCTTGGCGGTGCAGTGCATGACTATTTTTCTGGGGTGATGAGCTTAAAAGAAGATGGTAAAAGTTTGCCGGAAATTGCCGGTAACTATTACAACATCGTCTTTAAGGGCTTTATGCTGCTCTTTACCTGCATGTTGTTGTTTTTTGTGGGTGTGGTTTTCATCATGAGCCCAGCGGGCTTGCTGAGTAATTTGTCGTTTTTTGAAGGCACTTTCTTGGCCGGTAATACCTTTTGGGTCTTAGTGATCTTGGGCTATTACTTCTTTGCCACCTTGTTGCCGATTGATAAAATCATCACCAAACTGTATCCGCTGTTTGGTTTGTTGATGATTGTGATGACAGTGTCGATTGCTGTGGCTCTATTATTTAATGCGCCGCACTTGGCGGAAGTAAACGATATCTTCTCTTACTTTCACGACAGCCATGATCATGGATTGTTAGAGCCAAACCCCGATGGGTTGCCAGTTTGGCCGTTGTTATTTGTCACCATTACCTGTGGTGCTATCAGTGGTTTCCACTCCACGCAGTCCCCGATGATTGCCCGTTGTTTAACCAATGAAAAATATGCCCGTCCAGTCTTCTATGGCTCGATGGTATGTGAAGGCTTAGTGGCATGCGTTTGGGCTTTAGCCGGTATTGCAGCATTCCCAGAAGGTTATGTGGGCTTAAAAGCTATGTTGGATCTGGGTGGCCCAGGACTGGTAGTGAATCACATTGCGACGTCCTATCTTGGTGTGATTGGTGGCGTGATGGCTATTCTAGCGGTTGCGATTTTCCCAATTACCTCGGGTGATACAGCGTTCCG
>JAAYTE010000058.1 GCA_012518175.1 Gammaproteobacteria bacterium
GATTTCATAGATGCTCCAATAACGCGTGGCCTTTGCCTAGATTTAAAAGCCTACCACGGTGGTGGAGTCAAGCGCTGTATATTGGCAGCAGCACAGCTAAACCTGCCAATAATGACAGCAGAATCGGCAGCGCTACACGCAGCAGCATCGCGCGGCCGCCGATGGAAAACGCCATACCAGCCTTCATCAGGTTATTCACCGAAGAGGCGATTATAATCCCGATAATAACCGTTGTGCTCTCAAGACCGCTTTGTGACATGCGTGCTAAGGACAGGGTAATAGCATCTACATCAGTGATGCCGGAAACGGTGGCCAGCACGTAAATCCCCGCATTACCCAGCCATTGCTGTAAAACGCTAGCCATCAACAAAATCACTGTGAGCAGTGCGCCCAGCAGCAGCGCTGATTTTAAGTCGAGTGGGTTGCTGGATAAGGCCGGCTGTTCCACTCGGGTGCCGTTACGGTGTTTGCGCCAGATTAATAATGCCGGCAAATATAGCACCAGCGTCATAATCAAGAGCGGAAGAGTTAAGTGGCCCAAGAGCGCAGGGTTAATCATTGCGCAATACAATAATATGCGCAGGTACATGGTGCCGCAGGCGATCAGAATACCGGATGATAACAGTGGTGAGATCTGTGCTGTTTGCCGCGCCAGTCGAGAAAAGTGCAGCGTCAATGCGGTGGATGAGGCTAGCCCAGCAAAGAGACTGGTGAATAAAATGCCTTTTTCTGTACCACCCACTCGCATGGCAAAATAACCCACAAATGAAATCGAGGCGATCAGTACCACCATCCACCAAATTTCATAGGGGTTGAGCATGCCGCCGGGGCCGATGCCTTCATTGGGCAGTAACGGCAGCATCACTACAGAAATCAATAGCAGCTTTAATGCGGCATCCAGTTCGTGTTCTTGTAGGCGATTGAGTGCGCTATGAATTTCGTTTTTATTGTCGAGTATTATCGTCGTGATCACCGCCGCAGTGGCAGCTACGGCGATGTCTACGGCAACCGCCACAGCACCAAAACAGAACGTCAGTAAGATACCAATAATACCGGTGATGCTGTAATCGCGCATTTGCAGCATGCGCACGCGGTAGGCCATCACTGCCGCAACGCAGACCGCCAGTAAGCTGGCTGGCAATACCCAAGGTGTGACCTTGAGCGATAATAGCGCTGTAATACCGCCCAGCAAGCCGACCAGTGCGTAAGTGCGCATGCCGGCTACCCGCTCTCCAGATTTCTGTTCGCGGGTTGCCCAGCCGCGCTCTAAACCAGTGAGCGCGCCCAGTAATAAGGCAACTGCGAGCTGGATAATGATTTTTTGTTCGCTGACAAACTGTTCGGCAAAACTTTCCATTGGGCACCTTAGCTGTGCAGATTGGGCCGTGCGCTGTGCAGTACCTTTCACTGTAGCGCTCAGCCTGCCTAGATTATAAGGCTACAGTTTAGGGGTTTAAAATAAACGTGCCAACAGCGCAGGCACTGCGGTTTCCACACGCAAAATACGCTCGCCCAGTTGCACCGGACTCAGGCCGGCTTTGCTTAGCAGTTCCACCTCATAGGGAATCCATCCGCCTTCGGGGCCAATTGCTAGGGTCACCGACTCGCTGAGGGCGCGTGGGCATTCCGGGAAATCGCCAGGATGGGCGATTAAACCGCGGGTGTTGGCGGCCATAGCAGGCAACTCATCTTCGACAAAAGGTTTGAAACGCTTGGCTAAGATAATGTTTGGCAAGACAGTGTCGCGGGCTTGTTCAAGGCCTAAAAGCAATTGCTCATGCAGTGCTTCAGGTTGTAAAAAAGGTGTTTGCCAAAAGCTTTTTTCCACGCGGTAGCTATTGATTAGCACCAACTTCGCCACACCCATGCTGGCAATGGTCTGCAAGGTGCGCCGCAGCATTTTGGGGCGGGGCAAAGCCAATAGTAGGGTAATGGGCAGCTTAGCCGGTGGCGGCTGCTGGAAGTCAACGTGCAGCTCAGCAGCCGTATCATCAATTGCTAACAGAGTTGCTTGTCCTTGCAAGCCACCTAAACAGCCAGCGCGCAGGGTTTGCCCTACGCTGGCTTTATGCACTGAGTTTAGATGTTGGAGTCGACGGTCGCTAATGCGGACACGGTCTGTGGCAATAAAGTCAGCCTGACTGACGAGCAATAGATTCATGATTGGACAGGCGGTTTTTGCTCGGTATTGTCATCCTCTGACGAGGGCTCTTCGCTAGCCTTATTAGCAGCTTGTTCTTTTTGAATAATGCCACCAAAAATCACCCCTATTTCAAACAGCAGCCACATCGGCACAGCGAGTAGGGTTTGTGAAAAAACATCCGGTGGAGTGAGGAGCATGCCAACGAAAAAACAACCGACAATCACGTAAGGACGGCTTTTTCTTAAAGTAGCCACGTCAACCATGCCCGTCCAGGCCAACAAAAATGTAGCAATGGGGATTTGGAAAGCCACACCGAAAGCAAAAAACAAGGTTAAAACAAAGTCCAGATATTGACTGATATCGGTCATCATCTCGACCCCTTGTGGTGTTACGCTGGCAAAAAAACCAAACATAATCGGGAAAACCACAAAGTAGGCAAAGGCCATTCCAGCATAAAATAAGACAATACTGGCGATCATCAGCGGTACGGCTATGCGCTTTTCATGCTTATACAAGCCAGGGGCAATAAAGCCCCAAATTTGCTGTAAAATCACCGGCATGCTGAGAAACAGCGAAACCACCATAGTCAGTTTAAATGGCGTTAGAAAAGGGGAGGCCACGCCAGTGGCAATCATGGTGGCGCCATCAGGCAAATAGGTGCGCAGCGGTGCAGCAACTATCGCGTAAATATCTTGGGAGAAATAAAACAGCGCAGCAAACACCACTAGTACAGTGATTACGCAACGCAACAGTCGTGTGCGTAACTCTAGTAAATGGGCAAGCAGCGGCATGTGGTTTTCCGGCTCTTGGGAAGTACTCATGGTGACTGCTCTTTATCGACTGGGGTGCTGTCTTTAGGTTTAGAAGTATCTTCAAATAAGGTTTGTAGCGGTTGCTCGCTAAGTATTTTATTGGCTTTATCAGACGTTTCTTTAAGAATTTGGCGTTCTTTTTCCAGAATGCCTTCGTTGTGCAGCTCGCGGCGAATGTCATCAGCGCCGAGCTCGCGCGCAACATCTTCTTTGATACTGCTTACGCCGCGCTTAATCCGGCCCACCCACAAGCCCGCCACCCGTGCGGCAGCGGGTAAGCGTTCAGGGCCGATGACCAGTAGGGCAACAACAGCAATTAGAATCAGTTCAGAGAAGCCAATATCAAACATGGGTTAGCTCATTTCTTAACAGAAGGATCTTCAGCATGCTCTGCTGTGGCATCAATGGTGTGCCCTGTGGTATCTGCTGCTTCAGATTTTTGCACAGCTTCGGTAGGTTTATCATCGCTGGTATCGACAGCTTTACGAAAACCTTTGATGGCGTCGCCTAAGTCGGAACCGACATTTTTAAGACGCTTGGTGCCAAATAATACAACAACAATTGCTAAGATAATCAGTAATTGCCAAACGCTAATACCGCCCATGATATGTACTCCGTAGTGCGAATAATTAAGTAGTTGTGCGGGCTGCTTTTTCTGCGTGCCCGGATAAGCCAAAGCGTCGTTCCAGCTCGTTGAGTACTGCTTGTGGTTCTAAGTTTAAAGCAGAAAGCATAACCAAACTGTGAAACCATAAATCTGCAGTTTCATAAATAACGTCTTGAGCATCACCTGAGCTTGCGGCATCTTTAGCGGCAAGAATAGTTTCTACCGCTTCTTCACCCACTTTTTCTAAAATTTTGTTTAAGCCTTTGTGGTGCAAGCTTGCTACATAAGAGGTGCTTGGCTCAGCACTTTTACGCGAATCAATGACCTGCGCTACACGGCGTAGAATATCGTCAGTCATGCTTATCAACCTTGATAGATATCATGCGGATCTTTAATAACAGGCTCGACCGTCTGCCACTGCCCGTCGCTTAATACGCGATAAAAACAACTGTGACGGCCAGTATGGCATGCAATATCGCCGATTTGCTCTACGCGCAGGATAATAACATCCGCGTCGCAATCAAGGCGTATTTCATGCAGTTTCTGAATGTGTCCAGACTCTTCACCTTTGCGCCATAGTTTTTGCCGTGAACGCGACCAGTAAATTGCCCGCTGTTCGGCAACCGTTAGCGCCAATGACTCACGATTGAGCCAGGCCACCATTAATACACGGTCTGTTTTATAGTCTTGGGCAATGGCCGGTACTAGACCGTCACTGTCCCATTTGATTGCGTCTAACCAGTTGCTCATATTGCTCTCTATCACTGTCGTAATTTTGCTGCTAATGATTGCTAAGTGGCCCGGGTATTTAGCGGCGTAAGACCAAGCATAGACCTGCTGCGAACATTAACCAAGCCGGCCAAGCTTGCAACTCAAGGGCTAAGCCCGCTTGTGTACTGGCCACTAACAAGCCTGCGCCAAGAATTTTATTGAGCCACGCTGGTGCTGCGACTGGTGGCGCAGAGTTGCTGCTGAGCTTTTCAAAGCTGTCGCGAGCCATATTGGCTAAGTGTGGCAGCTTTTCAATTTGCTGCTGCAGGTTAGCCAGGATGTGCTTGGGCATATAGCGCTCACGCATCCAGCGCTCTAGATAAGGCTGGGCTGTGCTCCATAAATCCAGATCTGGATACAGTTGGCGACCTAGACCTTCAATATTGAGTAAGGTTTTTTGCAGTAAGACCAATTGGGGTTGCACTTCCATATTAAAGCGGCGGGCAGTTTGGAAGAGGTGCAGCAGCAAGTGACCAAACGAAATTTCTTTCAAGGGTCGCTCAAAAATCGGTTCACAGACGGTGCGAATCGCAGCTTCAAACTCATTGACGCGGGTGTCACTGGGTACCCAACCAGAGTCAATATGCAGTTGCGCCACTTTGCGGTAATCACGTTTGAAAAATGCCAGTAAATTGCGCGCCAGATAATCTTGGTCTTCGGGCGTTAATGAGCCAATAATGCCGCAGTCAATGGCAATGTATTGCGGATCCCAAGGCGTGTGGGTGCTAACAAAAATATTGCCCGGGTGCATATCCGCATGGAAGAAGCTGTCGCGAAAGACTTGGGTAAAGAAAATTTCTACACCGCGTTCAGCAAGTTTTTTCAGATCAGTGCCTTGGTCAATGAGCGCTTCCATATCAGTGACTGGAATGCCATAAATGCGCTCCATTACCAATACTTTAGGGCGGCTCCACTGCCAGTGAATTTGTGGCACATAGAGCAATGGTGAGTCGCTAAAGTTGCGGCGTAATTGGCTGGCATTGGCCGCCTCACGCAAGAGATCGAGCTCATCATAAATGGTTTTTTCGTAGTCGCTGACCACTGTTTTAGGGTGTAAGCGCCGCGCTTCAGGTGAGGCACGCTCAGCAATGCTGGCGAGCAAATACAGCCAGGCTAAGTCTTGGGCAATGACTGGCTTTAAGCCTGGACGAATGACTTTAACCACCACATCTTCGCCGCTGTGCAATTGCGCCGCATGCACTTGTGCAACTGAAGCAGAAGCCAGAGGCGTGCTAGAAAAGGTTTTAAACACTTGCTCAATACTGGCGCCCAATTGCTCTTCAATAATGGCAATGGAGTGCTGCGATGAAAAAGGTGGCACCTGATCTTGCAACTTGGCCATTTCATCGGCGATATCCGGCGGTAATAAATCCCGGCGGGTAGAGAGGATTTGACCGAACTTAATAAATACTGGGCCTAAATCTTCCAGGGCTAAGCGCAAGGCTGCGCCGCGGGTTAAAGTGTTTTCGCCCCGTGGTAACCAGCGCCAAGGCAGCAAAAATCTGCAAATATTGATATACCAAGGCAGCGGCAGAGCAAAGATTAAATCATCCAAGCGATAGCGAATGGTGACGCGCAAAATACGCCAGAGACGGCGGATAGCAAGCAGCTTCATAGAGGCTTTTGTTTCCGTTTAAGTAAGCGCGCAACGCGCGCATCAAGGCGGTCCAGATCCAGTTGCAGTTGATCTATTTCATCGAAGCGCGTATTGGCTTCCGCGTGGCCGACTAATGCTCGGGATTCTTCTGCTAAATAATCCGCAGTGTTTACATGTAAGCTCTGTGCGGACTGCGCCAACCAATCTTTGCTGCTACGCCAGCGACCGCTAAGTAGTGCAGTGGGCAGTGGGCCGAGCCAGCGCGAGACCTCATATTCCCAATCCAGCTCAAGGTCTTGCAGAATCTGCGCCAGCTCCATGAGGAGCCCGCTGTTACCTTCAAGGTCTACCTCTGGGTGGTGCAAGACCGCGCTTTTATCCGCGCTGCTGACCAGCTTCAGTAACAAGTTGGCTGGTGCAGTGAGGGTGCAGTCGGCGGGTGCTTGCCATTCTTTGGCTAATTGCAGGCCAGATTGCAGCGGTATCAGGTATAGGGTTAGTGCTGGCGCAGTACAGACAATGGCGATCACTTGCCCAGATAAAGGCGCTAAACGTGCTGATACAGTGCTATCTAGGCTAAGCACACGATTAATCGTTGCTTCAGCACTGGCTAAGGCAAACTGGGTGAGCATTAGGGTTTGATTCCACGGTGCAGCGCAACAATGCCGCCGGTCATGTTATGGAAGGTCACCCGCTCAAAGCCGGCATCGTTCATCATGGCTTTTAAAGTGTCCTGATCGGGGTGCATGCGAATGGATTCAGCTAAATAGCGGTAGCTGTCGGCATCATCGGTAATCAGTTTGCCGGCCAGTGGCATAAATTTAAATGAATAGGCGTCATAAAATTTCGACAGCAGAGGATTGCTTGGCTTGGAAAACTCTAAAACCAGTAAGCGTCCACCGGGCTTTAAAACCCGTAACATGGAGCGCAAGGCCTCTTCTTTATGGGTGACGTTACGTAAACCAAAGGCAATGGTTACCACATCAAAGTGGTTGTCTGGGAAGGGGAGTTTTTCGGCATCGGCCTGCACAAAGCGAATGTTGTTAGCTACGCCTTTATCCAGCAAGCGGTCACGGCCGACTTTGAGCATGGAAGCATTGATATCGGCCAGCACTACTTCACCATCAGTACCAACCAAGCTGGAAAATTTACGGGCTAAGTCACCGGTACCACCGGCGATATCGAGGACTTTATTGCCGCGCCGTACACCGGAGAGTTCGATAGTGAAACGTTTCCATAAGCGGTGCATGCCACCGGACAGCACATCATTCATAATGTCGTAACGGGCGGCGACAGAATGGAAGACTTCAGCAACTTTTTCGGCTTTCTCGCTTTCGCGGACATTTTTAAAACCGAAGTGGGTGGTTTGCTCGTTGGAATTGGGCTGGCGTGGATTGCTCATAAAAACTTCACCTTAGACAGATTACCGAGCATTCTAATACTCACAGCGCTGTTTGTCTTGACGCTAGACAGATTAGCGCGAATAAGAGCGGCAATACTTACCGTAAACAGGCCTTGTAGGGGGAGCAATGAGTCATATTGTAGTAGAGCGAGAGCATACTTTAGGTCGAGCTGGCGCTCGGGAGAAAGCTCAGCAACTGGCGGAGCGCTTGGCGCAGCAATATGCGGTCAGTTATCAGTGGGACGGTGATACCTTGGAAGTTAAGCGCGCAGGGGCTAAGGGGTCGATCACCGTAGATGACCATAAGGTGCGTGTCAGTCTTAAGCTGGGCTTATTGTTATCTGGGCTGAGTGGCACAATTCAGCGTGAAATAGAGGATGCGCTAGATAAGCGCTTGGCTTGATCAAGGGTGCGGTACTGGCGGTTTAGCAGGGGAGGTACAAATGGTTAAAGCATTAAGCGCACAACGGACTCATTGGGGTCGCGGCTTTGGCCCGCGGCGCGGAGTTTAGCTAAGTACTCTTGCCAAAGGCTGTCTTGTTGCGTGGCCAGTTGGTAGAGGTAATTCCAAGTGTATAAACCGGTGTCATGGCCATCATCAAAGGTCAGTTTTAATGCGTAATTGCCAGCCGCTTGTACGCCAGTTAAGGCGACGTTGATTTTGCCGTACTGCAAAACCGGGTTGCCATGACCTTGGACTTCTGCAGAAGGCGAATGCACACGTAAAAACTCAGCAGGTAAGGCAAACTGCTGGCCATCGGCATAACCGAGTTCCAGAGTTTTTGAGCTTTTATTGAGTTTGATACGTGTTGGAATACGCATGGCGGTCTCATGAGCAAATTGTTGTGTCAGCACAGCTTAGCACTGACACAACAACAAGGGTTTATAGAATGTAGCGCGATAGATCTTCGTCTTTGGCCAGCTCACCTAAATGTTGATCAACATAGGCTGCATCAATTTCTAAGGCTCCAGCGCTGTACTTCTCGGCTAATTCAGCGGCATCGAAAGATACTCCTTCCAGCAGACGCTCAAGTAGCGTGTGCAGGCGGCGCGCACCGATGTTTTCAGTCTTCTCGTTAACCTGCCAAGCCACTTCAGCAATGCGCTTAATACCGCAATCGGTAAAGGTTACATTCAGGCCTTCAGTGGCCAGTAGCGCCACATACTGCTCAGTCAAAGAGGCGTCAGGTTCACTGAGGATGCGCTTAAAGTCATCTGGGGTGAGGGCTTTCAGCTCGACGCGAATGGGTAAGCGGCCTTGCAACTCAGGGACTAAGTCGCTGGGTTTGCTCAGGTGGAAGGCGCCGGAGGCAATAAACAGAATATGGTCAGTTTTGACCATGCCCAGCTTGGTATTAACAGTGCAGCCTTCAATCAGTGGCAGTAGGTCGCGTTGTACGCCTTCACGGGACACATCGGCACCGCCAGTATTGCCACGTTTAGAAATCTTGTCGATTTCATCGAGGAAAACGATACCGTGCTGCTCAACTGCTTCTAGGGCGCGCACTTTTAGGTCTTCTTCGTTGACCAGTTTGGCGGCTTCTTCATCGCGAATCAGTTTGCGAGCGTCGGCAACACGTAGCTTACGGCTTTTGGTTTTGCCTTTGTGCATGCCGGAAAATAGATTTTGCAGCTGGCTGGTCATTTCTTCCATGCCCGGTGGGGTCATGATTTCTACGCCCATCGGGGCTTCAGCCACATCAATTTCTATTTCTTTGTCGTCCAGTTGACCTTCACGCAAGCGTTTGCGGAATAACTGGCGGGTGCTGGAATCGGTGCGCTCAGGGCTACCATCTACGCCTTGCCGTGCTGGTGGTAAAAGCGCGTCAAGAATACGCTCTTCTGCTGCATCTTCGGCGCTGTTGCGCATGCTTTTGATTTCTTGCTCGCGCAGTAGTTTGAGGGAGGCATCGGCTAAATCGCGAATAATGGATTCAACATCACGGCCGACATAGCCCACTTCAGTGAATTTGGTGGCTTCAACTTTAATAAAAGGCGCATTGACCAGCTTGGCTAAGCGGCGGGCAATTTCAGTTTTACCGACACCGGTTGGTCCAATCATTAAAATATTTTTGGGCGTGACTTCGTTGCGCAGCTCAGCAGGCAGTTGCATACGACGCCAGCGGTTGCGCAGGGCAATCGCGACGGCACGTTTGGCATCATCCTGGCCAACGATATGGCGATTGAGCTCATGCACAATTTCACGGGGTGTCATGGACATAATGGTCTCCGAGGTGCGCTTAAATAGCGCTATCCTGCTCTTCGATAGTCAAATTTTGGTTGGTGAATACACAGATAGTGCCGGCAATATGTAAGGCTTTTTCGGTGATTTCACGAGCGGACAGGTCACTGTTTTCTAATAAAGCCATGGCTGCCGCTTGGGCAAAGCCACCGCCTGAACCCATCGCGATTAAACCGTGTTCTGGTTCTACGACATCGCCGTTACCGGTAATAATTAATGAAGCATCTTTGTTGGCTACGGCCAGCATTGCTTCGAGGCGGCTTAAAGAACGGTCGGTCCGCCAGTCTTTGGCTAACTCAACTGCAGCACGCACTAAATGGCCCTGGTGTCTTTCCAGCTGACCTTCAAAACGCTCGAATAAAGTAAAAGCGTCTGCTGTGGCGCCGGCAAATCCAGCCAGTACTTCGCCGTGGTAGAGGCGGCGGACTTTTTTTGCGTTGCCTTTCATAACGGTATTGCCAAGGGATACTTGACCGTCACCACCCATTACGACTTTGCCGTTGCGACGAATTGATACAATTGTGGTCAAGGGAGTTCTCCACGCTGATGGGCCTATGCCCGGATTACTAAGATATGGGGGTGCAATGCTCAGGCTTCAAGGGCTGGCGTTGAAAACTTAATAAATTAGAGACTTATATGGGGCTTGCTAACACTGGCGAGGTACGGCATGCACGATGCAGCGCTAAGCACTGCACCGAGTTTACAAAGTCATCGCATTAACGACTTTTACGTTGCAGTAGCAGGTTGTTAAAGCCATTGGCGGCCAGCTGCTTTTGTGCAACATCTAACTGCTCACGACTGACAAAAGGTCCCACTAATACCCGGTGCCAGGTTTTATCTGCTACTTGACCGGCTTCAATGTGCACATTTTGACCGCTGAGTAACAGCTGTGCGCGGACACTTTCAGCCTTGGCGCGCTCTGGGAAAGAGCCTGCTTGCAGATAGAACTGCGTCTTGGCTTCTTTTTTAGCAGGAGGTGGCGGTGGTGTTTTGCCGTCTAAAATTGCTTGCGCCCGTGCCGCTTCAGCTTTTTTAGCGTCATCCACTTCTTTCTTGCTCGGTGGTGGCGGTGGTGGTGGCGTTTTTTCCGGTAGAGCTTCAGGCGGGACAA
>JAAYTE010000321.1 GCA_012518175.1 Gammaproteobacteria bacterium
GAGGGGATAATGCCAAAGGTTGCACCCTCAGCACCCTGCACAAAAACTGAAGACAAGATGGTGATCGCTACAGCGATATACAGCGGTAAGGTGCTATTCATTAAGCCCATTAAGGCAAAGCCAATGGTGATGCCAATCATATAGGCCAGCATCACAAAGCGGCGGTTGCCAAAGCGGTCAGAAACCAGTCCACCAATGGGACGGGCGATCAAGTTCACAAAGGCAAAGGAGGCGGCGATCATGCCTGCAGCAGTGGGGGTTAAACCCCAAGTCATCTCAAAGAACATCGGCAACATGGAAACCACCGCCAGTTCTGCGCCAAAGTTGGCGAAGTAGGTGGTGTTCAGAGCAGCGACTGAGTTGAAGTCATATTTATCGTCTTCAGGGACACCTTTACGCAAAATTGGTAAGTTGACCCGTAATACCTGGATGATTTGATAAATCACAATCAGTGCAATCACACCATGGCAAACCCAAGCCCATTGCGCATCAATATAGCCCATGTTTTCAATGCGCCAGACCAGTAATGAAAGCACGCCAATCATGGGGATGGTCCAGATGATTAGCTTGATCATATCGGCCCAAGAGCTGACTTCCATGGCGCTAACTTTGCGCGGTTTGTGCTGCACAGTGCCGACAGGGCCGTCAGTGATGGCAAACCAGTAAAATACGCCATACAAGGCCATGATGATGGCAGTACTGGCAATAGCGTAACGCCAGCCATCGTCACCACCGAACACATTGAGTGCAATCAGTGGCAAGGTCATAGCCGCCGCCGCAGAACCAAAGTTACCCCAACCGGCATAAAAGCCTTCGGCAAAACCGATATCCCTTGGCTTAAACCACATTGCGGTCATATGGATACCCACCACAAAGCTGGCACCAATGGAGCTGAGGATTAAACGTGATACCAGCAGTTGCGTGCGTGTTTCACCAAAGGCGAAGGCAATCGCGGGAATCGCCATGGTTACCATCAGCACCGAGAATACCCGGCGCGGGCCCCACTTATCTAAGCCCATGCCCACTAAGATGCGCGCAGGAATAGTCAAGGCTACGTTGGCAATGGCAAATAAACGCAAGTCATCATTGGTTAGCCAGCCAACACTTTTCAGCATACTGGTGGCCAATGGCGCCATATTGAACCAAACAAAGAAACAGATATAGAAAGCGATCCACGTCAGGTGAAGCGCCTTAATCTCAGGCTTTTTGTAGAGAAATAAATCAGATACTTTCATGCTCTTGCTCCGTCACCCAGAGGGTACTTATTGACATGATTGGATCAGCACCGGGCAGGGTGCACGCCGAGTCAAAAAGGAACTGACATTGCCAAAGGTCATAAAGTTGAACTCCTCAACCCAGGCATCTAACGTTTTGCCAATAATGTTGCTATCTACTTTTTCACTGTGGCGGGCGATGACCAGCAGATCAGGCTGCTTGTGCTCGACCGCCTGTAAAATCATTTTGCGTGGATCACCCTCGGCAATCATGACTTCGGTACTGATCCCTAACTCATTTAAAGTTTGTGCGGTTTCGCGCACGGCTTCAGAGAAATCACGTTTGTATTCAAGGTAGTGGGGTTCATTGACGCCACTGGAGCCCAGTACATCTTCAATCACACTGATTAAAGTGACTTTGGGCTTAAGGGCAGCAAACATTTGCAGCGTTTTTTCCAGCGCATTTTTAGCGTTGGTTGAGTTGTCGTAAGCAATCATAATGTTCATCACAAGCTCCTAAGATCCAACTTCGCAGTGCTGTTTAAGGGTTTTGTACGTAGGCATTTTTACGTAGGTAGAACCACCAGTTAAGGACCAAGCACAGCGCGTAGAACACGGCAAAACCGTACATTGCTACTTCTGGCGTGCCTGCTTTAATTTGCTCACCAATCACAATGGGGGCCACGAATGAACCGTAAGCGGCAATGGCTGAAGTCCAGCCTAAAACGGGGCCCGCTTGCTCACGGTTATAAATCACGCCAATGCTGCGGAAGGTTGAACCGTTACCAATCCCAGAGGCTGCGAAAAGGATTAAGAACAGACTAATAAAGGCAAAGAAGTAGGTTTCTGGGGCTGTGGAGCTGTATGCCAGCTGTAGGGTGTAACCCAAGGCCACCGAAGCAATCACCATGATCAAAGTGATAATTTGCGTCACTAAAGAGCCGCCCACTTTGTCAGAAATCCAGCCACCAATCGGGCGGGTTAGCGCACCTAGGAAAGGCCCGATCCAAGCGTAAGTTAGCGCGCTAGGGGCGTTGGGGTTGGCCACACGGGTAATGGTGCCGTCGGCCGCCACTTCGTTCATATAACCAAAGATCACGGTGATCGACAGTGGCAAGGCCATGGAGAAGCCAATGAAAGAACCAAAGGTCAGAATGTAAAGAATGCTCATTGACCAGGTGTGCTTGTCTTTGAAAATCTCAAACTGGCGCTTGATGTTGGGCTTAATACTGCCTGGCACTAAGCGTAATAAGCCCAGGGTGCTGAACATAATCAGTGGCATCGCAATCCACATATTCAGCACGCCAAGACCAATGGGCTCTGGTAGGTAGAGGTATAAGCCAATCACTGAGGTAACAAAGCTGATGGCGTATAGGCCAAGAATTTTGCTGAAAGCGCTTAAAGGTGTGCCTGGGTTAGGGGTAATCGGCAGCAAGTTGTTCATGCCAAACCAACTGATGGCGATCAGCGGGATTAAAAATACCAGCCAAATCCAGCCGGCGTTTTGAATCCAAGTAGCTGAACCTGCAGGAATGCGACCAATTAAGGTGCCACTGTCTTTCATTAGCTCCATGGAGCCACCACCAATTGCCCCAAAAATCCCCATGGTCATCACTAGAGGGATAACAATTTGCATGGTGGTGACGCCAAAGTTACCCAGACCAGCATTTAAACCCAGCGCTAAGCCTTGTTGGCTTTTCGGGAAGAAACCACTGATGTTGCTCATGGAGCAGGCAAACTTACCGCCACCAATACCTGAGAGCAGTGCCAGTAACTGGAAGACCCACAGTGGCGTGTTGGTATCTTGCAGCGCCATACCGGTACCAAAGGCAGGAATGATCAGCAGAATGGTGTTGAGCACGATAGTATTGCGGCCACCGGCAATACGGATCATAAAAGAGGCCGGAATACGGAAGGTGGCACCGGCTAACCCAGAAATTGCGGTTAGGGTAAATAGCTCAACTGGGGTAAAGGGGAAACCTAAGTTGAGCATCTGTACGGTGATGATGCCCCACATCAGCCAGATGGCGAAGCCAAGTAGCAGGTTGGGAATCGATAGCCAAAGGTTGCGGTTGGCGATTTTTTTACCGGTCGACTCCCAGAACACGGGGTCTTCCACGTCCCACTTTTCTATATTATTGCTCATAGTATGACTCTCCAACGCACAGGTCTTGCAAAAAGGATAGCTTTGCACTGACTTGCACTGTAGAAACATGGAGAGCTAACTCAATTGATCTGCGTCACTATTTACCTTGCCACAATATGTTTGAGAGTGATCTGTACCTACTTATATATAGCTCTGCAACAGTAAAAAGCTCAATAAACTCAACGCCTTAGTTCTTATAACTGTGTTTTTTTCACAGAAAAGTAGCCCTTGGAAATAAAGGGGTATAGCGGTGGTTTACAGTGCGTTACTACTGAATAATCAGCTCAAGCATGTTTTAAGGCCACTTTCTAAGGTTACTTATGCAAACAGCACAACCTCCTCTAATGCATTTAACGCAGTCACTGGCCGTGCGCACTTTGCTGGCCTTTACCCTGATTATAGGGGTGATGTTGGTCAGTATGCTTGGTGGGATGTATCTTTCTGAATCCGTGCGCAGTGATGCCGAGGCGCTGAATAAGGCCGGTAGTTTACGCATGCAGGCATACCGTTTAGCACTTCTGACGGGAGATCCAGAACGGCAAAGCTTGCCTACATATGTTTCCGTATTTGAAAAGGCTCTAACGACGCCAGCGATAATGGCGGTTGTGGGCGATAAGGCACAAGGCAGCTTGTCCATTAAGTACGAGTTAGTACAGCGTCAGTGGCGTCAACTTATGCTGCCTTTATTGCTGCAGACGCCCCCAGATAAAACCGCCTTTCGCAAAGAAGTGCCGGTTTTTGTGGAGTTATTGGATAACTTTGTAGGCGATCTACAGGTTGAGTCTGAACGCAAGCTTTCGATGATTCGTGCTTTATTTATTACGACACTATTTGTCACCGTGTTGATTGGATTTATTGTGATACTCGGGGTTAATAATGCGCTATTGATGCCTTTGCAGGAGTTGGTTGAGTTAGCAAAAAATATTAGCCGCGGTTCTTTTCAGGGGCGAGCCAAAGTCTTAGCACGCAATGAACTGGGGGTGTTGGCATGGACGCTGAATCAAATGAGTGCAGAACTGTCCGGCTTGTACGATAATTTAGAAAGAAAAGTGGACGAGAAAACCGCAGAACTGCAGCGCAGCAACCGCAGTTTAGAGTTGCTGTTTAATAGTGCACGCAGCTTATATAAGACCAGTGTTGATCCATTGCTGATATTTGCTGACTTGATGCAACCCATTGAGCAAACCCTTGGCTTGGGGTCGGTTTCCTTGTGCTTAACTCACCCAACAGACAACCCTAAGAGCGAAGCCCATACTGCTTTGACAGCACTGCGGGGGCAAACGCCCGCATACTGTAATTTGCCTAACTGTGCACAGTGCCCCTTGATTATAAACCAAGGGGTTATTCCAAGCGGTGCGCAAGTCGTGAGTTTTGTCTTAGAGAACGAGCATGGGCATTTTGGGGATTTACGTATTGAAGTGCCACTAGGTATGCACATGCAAGGGTGGCAAACTCAACTTATTGAAGCCTTGACTGAGCTTTTTTCTGCCTCTTTAAGTTTGAATCAACTTGGTCAGAATCAAGCGCGTATTGCTTTGATGGAAGAGCGAGCAGTGATTGCTCGAGAGTTGCATGACTCGTTAGCACAAGCACTGTCGTATCAGAAAATTCAAGTTACTCGCTTAAGAAAACAAGTTGCTGCAAACTTCTCCAAAGAGGATATAAACCTTACCTTGACTGATGTTCAAGAGGGTTTAAACACCGCGTATAGGCAGCTACGCGAGTTGCTAGTGACCTTCCGTATTAAGCTCGAGGAGCCTGGTCTATATGCTGCAATAGATGCAACTGTCCAAGAGTTTAGTGGCCATTCTGGAGTGGATATCCAGCTCGATTATGCTTTAGAACATTGCCCTCTAACACCGAATGAAGAAATCCACTGCATGCAAATTATTCGGGAAGCGCTTAGTAATGTGATCAAGCACGCTCAAGCGCAACTGTGCAAATTGACTTTGCATCAGGATGACGATGGTTATATACATATTAGTATCGATGATGATGGTATTGGCATCAATACAGAACAGAGCCCCACGGGACACTACGGGTTAAGCATATTAACCGAGCGAGCACAGAGCTTATTAGGAAAATTGAACATTAGTCGCTTGCAGCCAGGAACGCGCATTCATATGCAGTTTTTACCTCAGTACAAACGCAATCAATTATAACTGGAGAGTAAA
>JAAYTE010000322.1 GCA_012518175.1 Gammaproteobacteria bacterium
CTGATGGTGGACTTAAGCGAGCAAACGACTTGGGGCATCACTTACCACTCCAAAGTGGATTACACCCTCAAGGGTCACACTAAAGTATCTAATGCACCGCTGCCTGTGAACGGTAAATACAAAGCCACACTGAATTTCACCACCCCTGAATCCGTTGATACCTCAATCAGCCATAAATTTGATGATCAATGGACCTTGCACGGCGGTTTAACCTGGACGCGCTGGAGTCGCCTAGAGTCTATTGAAGCAAAAAACAAGGGTGTTCCCATTGCCCAGTTCAGCAATTTAAGAGAAGAACTCAAATGGCACAACACTTGGTCTTATTCCATTGGCGCCAGCTACCAAGTTAACCCTGAGTGGGTTCTGCGCACTGGTTTTGCCTTAGACCAATCGCCAACCACCAACAAACACCGCACCGTGCGCATCCCTGTCGGTCACCGTAAAGTTCTTACCTTTGGTGCCGGCTGGAAAGCCAGCGACAACCTAACTGTAGACCTCGCCTATGCCTATATTCGTGAGAATCAAGCAGGGGTAAATCAGGAGGAAGGGGCATTCCGCCCAGCCTACAGCGCTAAATACCGCAACAGCGCCCACGGTTTTACCAGCCAAGCTACTTGGAACTTTTAAAAGCGTAAGCTAGGTTCTTTACCTGAGCCTTTCCAGGCCGCAAATGCTAAGCCTACTTTAGACGCTGGATAGATCAGCAGATATGGCTTGTGCTTGCGGCTTTTTTAATGGTAAACAGGCACGTATCCGCTCAAAACAAAGCACGACCATTGTCCCACTTGTACATTGTGCAGTGAATACGTCTATGCTATAGACCAGTGAGTCACAGTTTAAAAGAGGATAACGCTATGCAAACGCCAGCTTTCGATCCACGCAAACTCCATCACGCCTTCACCTTAAGTAATGGCAAAACACTTAAGTACTGCTCCCTCCCCGCCCTTAAAGACCATGGTTTTAAATCAGTCTCACGACTGCCTATCTCGATTCGTATCATTTTAGAGTCTCTGGTACGCAACGCGGATAATCAGCGCATCACCCTCGAACATATCGAGCAACTGGCCAACTGGCAGCCCAACGCCCCCCGTAATGAAGAAATCCCTTTCACTGTTGCCCGCGTGGTGCTGCAGGACTTCACCGGTGTGCCATTACTGTGCGACTTAGCAGCCATGCGCAATGTCGCCGAAGACATGGGCAAGCCGGCCAGCGCCATTGAGCCTTTAGTACCGGTTGACTTAGTGGTTGACCACTCGGTGATGGTGGATTTTTATAACAGCCCTGATGCCTTAGAAAAAAATATGGCGATGGAGTTTAAACGCAACGGTGAGCGTTACCAATTCTTGAAATGGGGCATGCAAGCCTTTGATACTTTTAAAGTTGTGCCGCCCGGTTTCGGTATCGTGCACCAAGTTAACCTTGAGTACTTATTCCCCGGTATTCAAGAAAAAGACGGCATGACCTACCCTGACACTTTAGTCGGTACCGATTCACACACCACCATGATTAACGCCCTAGGCGTAGTTGGCTGGGGTGTTGGCGGAATCGAAGCAGAAGCAGCCATGCTTGGCCAGCCACTGTATATTTTGACCCCTGACGTTGTTGGGGTGAACCTTAAGGGCAAGCTGCGCGAAGGCATGACTGCCACAGATTTAGTCTTGACCGTCACTGAATTACTGCGCAATTCCAAAGTAGTCGGCAAGTTTGTCGAATTCTTTGGTGAGGGTGCCGAGCACTTAAGCCTCCCTGACCGTGCCACCTTAGCCAACATGGCACCAGAATACGGGGCCACTATGGGCTTCTTCCCTGTAGATGAAGTCACCCTAGAATACATGCGCGGGACCGGACGCGAAGACATTGATATTGAGGCCTGCGCTGCGTATTTCCGCGCCCAAGAGATGTTTGGCATACCCAAAGAAGGCGATATTGATTACAGCCAAGTGATTGAGCTGGATTTAGATAGCGTGCGACCATCTTTGGCGGGTCCAAAGCGCCCACAAGACCGCATTGCCTTACCTGAAATGCACAACAGCTTCACCTCGTTGTTTAGCGAGTCCATTGCTAAAGGCGGCTTTAACAAAGATGCATCTGAACTGGATAAGCGTTATAGCACCAGTTGCCCACTGATTCCGGTGGTCAATCAAGACTCGCCCAAACCTAAGCGGCCACTGGCTATGCACGAAGTGGAAATGATCGATAACCGCCTCAGCACGCCAAACAATGACTGCGAAACCGACGGCACCATTGATATGGGGCACGGCGATGTGCTCATTGCTGCGATTACCTCCTGCACCAATACCTCAAACCCCAGCGTTTTATTAGCCGCAGGCTTGTTGGCGAAAAAAGCGGTGGAGCTGGGCTTAAGCGTGCACCCTCGCATCAAAACCTCTCTGGCACCTGGTTCTCGAGTGGTTCCAGAGTACCTTGAAGCTGCTGGGCTACTCAGCAGCCTCGAAGCTTTAGGTTTTGGTGTTACCGCCTTTGGTTGCACCACCTGCATCGGTAATGCCGGCGACCTCATCCCCGCATACAACCAAGCCATTGTCGAAAATGACATTGTTGCGGCCGCTGTACTGTCCGGCAACCGTAATTTTGAAGCGCGCATTCACCCCAATATTCGCGCGAACTTCTTGGCTTCACCGCCGCTGGTGGTCGCCTTTGCTTTGGCTGGTACCGTTAACATCAACCTAGATCAAGACCCACTAGGTACCAGCAAAGACGGCAAGCCGGTGTATTTGAAAGACCTCTGGCCGAGCAACAGCGAGATTCAGGCCTTACTCAGTAAAGCCATGAACCCTGCGGTATTCCGCGACAAGTACAGCGACTTCAGTAAAGACAATAAACTCTGGACCGATATTGAAAGCGCTAAGGGTTTAGTCTACGACTGGCCTAAATCCACCTATATTGCCAAACCGCCGTTCTTCTCTGACTTTACCATGCAGCCCAAAGCGGTTGCCCCGATTAAAGATGCACGCGCTTTAATGCTTTTGGGCGACTCAGTGACCACGGATCACATTTCTCCAGCAGGTTCCTTCAGTAAAGACTCACCAGCTGGCCAATACCTAATCAGCCATGATGTGCAACAGTCTGACTTCAACACCTATGGCTCGCGCCGTGGTAACCACGATGTCATGATTCGCGGCACCTTTGCCAACGTCAGGGTCAAAAACCTGATGTTACCCGCCACCGCGGACGGTTCACGCATCGAAGGCGGCTTTACTTTACTCGACGGCAAGCAAGTACCTGTGTATGACGCAGCCATGGAGTATATGCAGCGTGGTGTCCCAACCATAATCTTTGCTGGTGAAGAATACGGCACCGGTTCCAGTCGTGACTGGGCCGCGAAAGGTACTTTGCTGATGGGCGTACGCGCGGTGATTGCTCAGTCCTATGAACGCATCCACCGCTCCAACCTTGTCGGCATGGGGGTTTTACCCTTGCAGTTTATGAACGGCACCTCCTATAGCTCACTCAACATCAGTGATGCTGAAACCTTTAGTATCCTTGGTGTAGATAGCGACATGCAGCCGCGCCAGCAACTCACCTTAGAGATCACGCGCAAAGATGGCAGTGTTGAACAGGTGCCAGTGCTGTCACGTATCGATACGCCCATCGAGGTGGAGTACTACCGCCATGGTGGGATTCTGCCGTATGTACTGCGGGATATTTTAGCCAAAGCATAAACACGCTACGCTTAAACAAACGGCCAGCACCTAAATCTAGGGACTGGCCGTTTTTTATACTGCGCTATTGTGCTTGCTAAGCTCGCACAAGGCTTTAACGCCTTAACTAAGCCAACAGGCTATCACTTGTCGTGCAAGCTGCCACCACGGCAATGCGGTGAATCAGGAATGGCCAGCTCTGCCTGCCACTCTTCTGGACTAAAGGTGTGCAAAGCCAAAGCATGGAACTGCTGCATTAAATCACCCAAGGCTGCATACACTTTTTGATGGCGCTGCACTTTACGCACGCCAGTAAACTCAGCACTGACGAGCACTACTTTAAAATGGCTTTCTTGACCACGGCTGTGCATATGGCTTTCATCTTCAATCTGCAACTCTTGCGGCTGCAATACAGCTAAGGCCGTCTCAATTTTTTCCATCATCATTATCACTTTCCTCGTTATTGCTGTGCTGATTGCGCCATCTTCTGCGCATCAAAACGAAAGGTGCGAATCGCAATCAACAAAAACACACCAGTTAAACCCATGGTCACGGGCACTAAATACAAAGCATCGTGCAAGCCAATCGCACGAAAAGCCTCCGTCATTTCGCTGGCACCGGCTAGCAGCATGGCCTGGTTAGCAAAATAGTCAGATAAACCACCAACCATTACTGGACCTAAGCCACCACCAAGCAGATAGAGTCCCGCAAAAAACAAAGCCATCGCCGTGGCCCGCAAACGCGGCTCAATCACATCCTGTACAGCAGTATACACGCAGGTATAAAAGTTATAGGCAAACACCCAGCCCACGGCAAAGAGACCAACAAAGATCGCTACATCAATTTCACCCGCCAATAAAGCAATACCCGTAAAGACGCAGGTGAGCAACAGACTCACCGCACCAAACAATAAACGCCCATTACGATAACGCACATGCAAGCGGTCAGCGATCCAGCCGCCCAATGGCAAAGCAAACAGTCCAGTAACCCCTACAATCACCCCCACCGACATCGCTGCCTGGGTCAATTCCAAACCAAAATAACGCTGCAGCATCGGCACCATAAAAGCTGTATTGGCGTAGGTGGCAAAGTTGTAACACAGCCCTGCCAGCATTAACCACCACATGGTCGGTATGGCTAACACTTTACGAACCGGCTGCTCAATGGGCGTGCTTTGCACTGCCACCACCTCAGCATCACCACGCTGCGGTTCACGAATAAAAAACATAAAAATGGCTAGGATAATTCCAGGCACCGCAGCAATAAAAAACGGTGCCCGCCAGCTATCAAAAGCCTGCACCATAGCCCCTGTGGTAAAAAAAGCTAATAACAACCCCAGCGGCAAACCGAGCATAAAAATACCCATGGCGCGGGCACGGCGATTGGCTGGAAATAAATCGCCAATCAAAGAGTTGGCCGCAGGGCCATAACTGGCCTCCCCCACCCCCACGCCCATTCGCACCAACAAAAAACTCCAAAAACTGTTAACAGCACCGTTCACCGCAGTCAAACCACTCCACACCAGTAATCCCCAGCCCATAATTTTCTTACGTGAACCGTTATCCGCCATACGTCCTAATGGTAAGCCAGCAATGGCATAAACAATGGTAAAAGCCGTGCCTAATAGACCGATTTGAAAGTCAGTTAAACTCCACTCAAGGCGGATCGGCTCAATAATGATGCTGGGGATCGCACGGTCAAAGAAATTAAACAAATTGGCTAAAAACAGTAAAAACAATACGCGCCAAGCGTTATCAGCCTGTTTAGATTGATGCGGTAAATGCGGCATGTGCTTCCTTATTTATTATTGTTAATCCAAAATACATCTACAGAGCGGTGCGTTTGCCTTACAGCGCTCAATGCGCATAAGCCCAGCCTGCCCGACAATGTTAAACCGCAGTTAAATAGCTCCATTAAAAATCAGACCTGAAAAGGCGCACGAGTGAGCCATTGCAAACTTTTTAAAGTGGTACTGCTAGGCCGGTATTCTGCGGCTAAAGCCCCTTGGTAACCCGTTTGCTGTAAAGCCTGCTGCATTGCTTGAAAATCAAACTCTCCCGTACCCGGCTCCGCACGCCCAGGACAATCGGCAAACTGCACATGCGCGACTTTGCCAGCTAATACTGCTAGCGCATCCTCAACGCTGATGCCTTGCCGTGCCATGTGGTAAACGTCCAATTGAGCAAAGCAATTGTCGTGACGCACCTCAGTTAAGAGTTCGTTTAAGTGTTGCGGGGTATTGATTAAAAAGCCAGGCATATCAATGGGATTAATAGCCTCACATAAGACTTTGATATGCAGACGGTCAAAGGCCTGCGCAGTTTCACGCACATTAGCAGCTAAGGTCGCCAGTGCTTTATCACGGGAAACACCTTCAGGTAAACGCCCTGCTAATACATTGACCATGCGTGGCCGCACCATAAGTGCGTAACTCAAGGCTTCATCCAAAGCATCGGCAAACTGCTGACGACGCTTGGGATGGCAGGCTAAACCAGCGCCGCCTTGCATCAAATCACCGGCAGGTAAATTCATTAACACTAACGGCATCGCGCAGCGCTGCAGCTCTTCTTTCAGCTGCAGCGCTGGCACTTCATAGGGGAACTGGATTTCCACGCCAGAAAACCCTGCCGCCGCTGCCGCACGCACACGCTCTAACAACGGCAACTCAGTAAACAACATGGATAAATTGGCCACAATGTCCATTATTTATCTCCACTATAGAGTTTGATCAGGGTTGCAGGATCCGCTGCTAAATGTCCCTGCGCGCCATGGGTACGCATTAACTGCGCAGCGAGGCCACTCATTGGTGTCGCCGACAGATGGTTATGGGACAGCTGCACGGCCATATCTAGATCTTTTAACAAGGTGCGCACATGCCACTTTACCGGCTCAAACTCACGCTCTGCCATTTGTGGCGCAAGAATTTGCAAAGGCTTACTGTCGGCAAAACCACCGGCCAAAGCGGGCGCTAACAGCGACGCATCAACACCTGCGCGCTCGGCCAAGGCCACCACTTCCGCAATCACCATGGCATTACATGCCACCAGCATCTGGTTGCAGACTTTTGTCACTTGCCCTGAGCCCACCGGCCCCATGTGAGTAACGCGTTGACTGAGGTGCGCTAACACCGGCATTACTTGCGCCAAGGCATCGGCGTCACCGCCCGCCATCATGGCTAAGCTACCAGCTTCAGCACCACCAACACCGCCAGACACCGGCACGTCCAGCCATTGTGCGCCACAAGCCTCGGCGAGCTGTTGCGCCATACTGCGGGTTGCCGCAGGCTCAATACTGGAGAAATCCACCAACACCTGCTTATGGCTCATCGCGGCAGCAATGCCCTGCTCGGAAAACATCACCTCAGTCACTGCTTGAGTGTCTGCCAAGCACAACATAATGATATCGGCTTGGGCGCAGAGCTCGGCGCGCTGCAAAACCTGCTTGGCACCTAAGGCGACCAAGGGCGCACATTTATCAGGATTACGGTTCCAAACCACCAGTGGATAACCCGCTGCTAGCAAGCGCTGGCACATGGGCAGCCCCATTAAACCGATACCGGCAAAGGCTAAGCGGGGTAATGCTGAAGCATGCATAAAACTCTCCAATTCACTCGACACTGAAGTTTTGCCCCTTGGGGGACAGGGCAACTCAGGCTATCATGCCCACTTTTGTTGCGAGAAAAAACATGTCAAACGAAATCAGTGACTTATATGCTCAGCTTCTTGGTCAAACAGCACGCATGAGCTGGGCGGAAATCATGCCAATTTTCGCTAAAGGCATGGTGCTTTGGGTTGCCAGTGACCAAGACTTAGTGGCCGTGGCCGAACAGATTATCAATGACGATAAAAAGACCATCAGTGCGCTGATGCAGCAAAAAGCGCTGCATAACTTACAAGATGAGCAAGCCCTGGACTTTCAACAACGCGATCCCGAACTCTGGGCTGTCGTGGTCGCCCCTTGGCTGATAGTGCAAGAGCGTCAAAACACGACTTCACATTAAGCTGTCACTACCAACAGTCAGCTGAAAAATACCGCAGCCAAGGCAAACTCTAGCGTACTTGCGGCTGACTGCTGGGCTGACAAGTCAAATAACGCTCCTCAAAATTTAAGTTCACCCATGACTCACAAAAACTGGTGGTTAGACGCCACAGCCCCACTGTCTGCTAGCGCACGAGGCAACGCTCAAGCGCATCAAGATCAACTGACCAAACCGCAAGGCTCGTTAGGTCGTTTGGAAAGCATTGCCATTGAGTTGGCGGCGATGCAAAACACCAGCAAACCGCAAATCAAACAGCC
>JAAYTE010000323.1 GCA_012518175.1 Gammaproteobacteria bacterium
ATTACGGCGGTTGATGCCCATAATGCCTTTCGCACTGAGCTCGCGCCACGTTTTAATTAAACCAAACCCAAACATGGCATCAGTCCTTTAAGAAGGCTTTAAAACGGAATAGCTCAGTTAAGCGGTAGCCGCGGTAGCGACCCATAGCCAGCATAAAGGCCACCATCAGTAACAATACTGCTGGGAAGGTAAAGATAAAGTAGTTGAGCTCCGAGACACTCATTAAGTAGTGCGCTATCGACGCAGCAAACAGGGTGCCAACAGCGACTTTAAAGGCATGACCGCCGCCACGCTCTTCCCAAGTGATCGACAAACGCTCAATGGTCATGGTCAGAATTACCATTGGGAACAGTGATACTGACATGCCGCGCTCTAAGCCCAGCTTATGGCTAAACAGGCTGATTACTGCAATCAATACCACAACAAAGGTTAAGACCACCGAGAGCCTGGGTAACATTTGCAGTTTCAAGTGTTCCAAATAAGAGCGCAGGGCTAAACCAAGGGTCGTAATCACAGTAAACAGCATGATGCCAAAGCCCAGTTGGGTCTCGCGAAAGGCTAGGGCAATCAATACGGGCGTAAAGGTGCCCAAGGTTTGTAGGCCGCCGAGGTTACGCAGCACCAGAATCACCATGACCCCCAGCGGAATCATAATCATCACTTGATAGATTTGCTGAGTTTGCAGCGGCAGGCCGTACAAAGAGTAGTCTAAAAAGCTTGCATCAGTGTTGTCATTGCTCATTTGCGCTAAGCGAATAGCGTTAATTTCACTGCTGTTTAGAGTAAAGTTCACCGACGCTTTAGTGCCGCCCTCTAGATTAATCAGTGGTGCATCACCGATCCACCAAATCATGCGGTCATCGGGTAAACCTTGCTCACCGGACTGCGGGTTAAAATACAGCCATTTTTCGCCATTAAAGCTGCGCAACCACAACTCAGGCGTTTGGTTCATATCGGCTTGTAAACGAATGGTATGTAAGCGCTGCATCGGAACGTGGGCGATGGAGAGCAGTACATCAATCACATCGGCTTTACGTTCGCTGGAGGTGTCGCCACCCAGTAAAAGGCGCACGTTATCATCGTTAACGTTGTTAACCCGCTTGATGGCTTCACTGATAAAGGTTTCTACGTCGGCAGAGTGTTGGCGAATGGGGGCCAGCAGCGCTTCAGAGGCTACTTTTTCGGGGCCATCTACTGGCAGTGTTTCCCGGTAAATTGGGCCTTTTTCTTTGACCTTTTCACCGCTATAGCGTTTGGTCATGACCATGCGGTAATACAGGGTTTGCTTGCCACTGGCGCGGCGAGCTGACCAAGTTACGCGGCGGTTATCATCATCGCGGTTAACGCTGACGCCGTAGTTGTTGGAAATAAAGCTTTCATTGAGGCTAATGTAGTTTTGATTCAGTGGTGGCACAAACATTTGCAGTTTGACTGGCTCGCTGGGGTTGGCCTGAAACTCTACTTTGGCATCAATATTCCACAGGTTATCCGTTTCGTCAGCGGATACCGGAATGCCTAAGACAAAAATTTGATAGGCGGTAACTGAGCCACCAATAATGACACATAAAGCGATTAGTATTCTTAGGTGCAGTGTCAAAGAACGCATGTTAATTACTCAGCTATGGCAGTGTTGATGTTGTCGGTTTCGCACTTGGGTTTACCCACAGAGTATTTCAAACTGGGGTCAACCAATGCATTAAATTGTTTGAGCGCTGTGGAGCCTAACAAAAAAGGATATTGAAAGGTGCTGCGGTCAGTTAAATTGACTTCAATGGTGCGCAGTGCTCGGCCCATGCACACTGTCATTTCTACCACAGGGCGGGGCGTATAGCTTTTATCTTCTTCTGGGTCGTAGTCACCTGAGCGGCGTTTGATTTTGCTAATACGGGTTAAGGGTAACTCATAAAGATGCTCGCTGGCTTCATCGAGTGCTAAGTAAAAACGCACCCAAGACTCACCATCACGTTTAAAACGTTCAATGTCGCGGGCGCTGAGCGAGGCGGTTTTAGCGCCGGTATCAAGCTTTGCTGACATGTGCATATCTATATCGGCGATATACACATCTTCATTTAAGCCGTAAATATTCTTTTCGTTGGCTGTGGTCATAGACGGAATTAAAACAAGGCAAGTCAGCAGGGCAATAATATTAAATCTCATAGTGCTCGCAAAAATAAAGTAGTGAATTTATCCGCTATCGCCAAGAGGCAAAACGAGGTTGTCATAATCAATCTTAACCAAGCAATTATGGCAGGGCACGATGCCGTATTCTAATGGGCAACGTTAAAAATAACCATGTAATCCTTTATTTGTCCGGTTTTAGCTGAATGAAACTGCAGGGTAAAACATAAGTTGCTGGGCTAACGACTTAAATGGACGCTAATTGGCGCAATACGTTCAGTTTGTTTTGGTGTTCGACCTTGGTCTGAGGATTGTCGACAATTGCTCAGGGATTGTTGACATGTGCTGGTCTCGAAGGTAGTTTTCAGGCATTAGAAGAATGAAGGTGTCGACACTGTGCCAGATCTACTTGAAGAAACAGCACTATTAAGCGGAGATTCTGCAACCCTGTCGGAACAGGTGTTTCGCAGTATTCAGGCGGCAATTGTCTGTGGCGATATTGCCCCAGGCAGTAAAATCTCCGAACCAGAACTGGCGCGTACCTATGGTATTAGTCGCGGCCCTTTGCGTGAAGCGATCCACCGTTTAGAAGGGCAACGCCTGTTAGTACGTGTACCCCATGTGGGCGCGCGCGTGGTGTCGTTGTCCCACAGCGAATTAATTGAACTCTATGAAATCCGTGAATCGCTCGAGAGCATGGCCTGTCGTTTAGCTGCTGCGCGGATGAGTGCCGAAGAGATAGAAGAGTTGCGTGCGGTACTGGATACCCACGAACGTGATGCGGCCTTTCAAGCTGGGGTGGGTTATTACCAGCAAGAAGGCGATTACGACTTTCATTACAAGATTATTCAAGGCAGTGGCAACCAAATGTTGGTCAAGCTGCTCACGGACGAGCTGTACCAATTGGTGCGCATGTATCGAATTCAATATTCGACAACCCCTAACCGTCCACAACAAGCCTTTAAAGAACATCACGGCATACTCGATGCCATTGCCAGTGGCGATGGTGAGTTAGCCGAGCTCTTAATGCGCCGCCATATTGCTGCATCGCGGCGTAATGTTGAGCGTCATTATCAAGGTGCCAATGACACCGTCCAACCCCTACGAGGTAAGTTATGAGCCGTACAACTCCAGGTCAACGCTTTCGTGATGCTGTTGTCGAAGAAAGCCCGTTACAAGTGATCGGTGCGATTAATGCCAACCACGCTTTATTAGCCCAGCGCGCTGGTTTTAAAGCCATTTACCTGTCCGGTGGCGGTGTTGCCGCAGGTTCACTGGGTTTACCTGACTTAGGTATTACCGGTCTGGAAGACGTATTAATTGATGTGCGTCGTATTACTGATGTGTGTGATCTGCCACTGTTAGTTGACGTGGATACTGGTTTTGGATCATCTGCCTTTAACGTGGCACGTACCGTGAAGTCCATGAGCAAAGCCGGCGCTGCGGCGATCCACATTGAAGACCAAGTGGGTGCTAAGCGCTGTGGTCATCGCCCTAACAAAGAAATCGTTACCCAACAAGAAATGGTAGACCGTATTAAAGCTGCCGTTGATGCCCGTACCGATGACAGCTTTGTGATTATGGCGCGTACCGATGCGCTAGCTGTTGAAGGTCTGAACTCTGCTTTAGATCGCGCTGCAGCTTGTGTTGAGGCTGGTGCTGACATGGTCTTCCCGGAAGCCATTACTGAGCTGGAAATGTACAAGCTGTTTGCAGAGCGTGTGCATGCGCCTATTTTGGCCAATATCACTGAGTTCGGTGCGACACCACTGTTTACTGTGGATGAGTTGAGAGAGGCCAATGTTGGCTTGGTGCTGTATCCATTATCGGCTTTCCGTGCGATGAATAAAGCTGCAGAGAATGTGTACACCGCTGTACGCCGTGATGGCACTCAGAAGAATGTGATCGATACCATGCAAACCCGTATGGAATTGTACGACCGCATCAACTACCACGCTTTTGAGCAGAGCCTAGACGCTTTGTTTGCTCAGAAAAAAAGCTAAGTTCGAGTTAATCGCCCATAGAGTGATGACC
>JAAYTE010000059.1 GCA_012518175.1 Gammaproteobacteria bacterium
CAAGCCATTACGGATGTGCAGTTCAGTACCGGGATGACGGTTGAGCCGCTGCTAGTGGAAGACGACAAGCTAGGGCAGGCCATTGATAAGCTCTATGAGTCGGCTACTGGCGGCTTAGAGGGTATGGATGATGTTGAGCTGGATGGCTTAGAAGTAGCGGATGAGGATGGTAAGGCCGCCGCTACCACTGATGATGCTGATGAAACCCCTGTGGTGCGGTTTGTGCATAAAATGCTGTTGGACGCTATTAAAGGCGGTTCGTCGGATTTGCACTTTGAGCCTTATGAGAAAATGTATCGTGTGCGTTTTCGTACCGATGGTGTCTTGCATGAAGTAGCTAAACCGCCTATCCAGTTACGCGACCGTATTTCTGCGCGTTTAAAAGTTATGGCCAGTATGGATATTTCTGAGCGCCGTAAGCCGCAAGATGGTCGGATCAAGTTAAAAGTCTCTGCCAATAAGTCCATCGACTTTCGGGTGAATACCTTGCCCACTTTGTGGGGTGAGAAGATCGTAATGCGTATCCTCGACTCCAGCAGTGCGCAAATGGGTATTGATGCGTTGGGGTATGAAGAAGATCAAAAAGAGTTGTATCTTGAAGCGCTAAAACAGCCGCAAGGAATGATTCTGGTAACGGGGCCGACCGGTTCTGGTAAAACTGTTTCGTTGTATACCGGTTTGAATATCCTAAATACCATTGATGTGAATATTTCTACCGCGGAAGATCCGGTGGAAATTAACTTGGAAGGGATTAACCAGGTTAACGTGAACCCTAAGCAGGGTATGGACTTTACTACGGCGCTGCGGGCGTTCTTGCGCCAAGACCCGGACGTGATCATGGTCGGGGAAATTCGAGATTTAGAAACCGCAGAAATTGCCATTAAAGCAGCACAAACCGGTCACATGGTGATGTCCACCTTGCACACCAACAGTGCCGCAGAAACTTTGACTCGCTTGCGCAATATGGGGGTGGCGGCGTTTAACCTGGCAACCTCGGTGAACTTGATTATTGCCCAGCGTTTGGCGCGTAAACTCTGCGCTTGTAAACAAGAAGTGACAGTGCCGGATGATGTGCTATTAAACGAAGGCTTTAGCCCAGAACAGGTGGGCACTTTTAAAGTGTACGGGCCAAAAGGTTGTGATAATTGCAATGGCGGCTACAAAGGTCGTGTCGGAATCTATGAAGTAGTTAAAAGCACGCCTGCCCTACAAAGGATTATCATGGAGGACGGCAACTCCATCGATATTGATGCACAGATGCGTAAAGATGGCTTTAACAGCTTACGCGCTTCGGGATTGCTGAAAGTTATTCAAGGCGTGACCAGTCTCGCAGAAGTTAACCGTGTTACTAAGGATTAAACCATGGCGGCAAAAACACCAAAAACAAGTATGTACAAGTGGGAAGGCAAGAACCGCCAAGGCGCGCCCATGTCCGGGCAAATGGCAGGGCAGAATGTCGCTTTAGTGAAAGCGCAGCTGCGTAAACAGGGCGTGAACCCAACGAAAGTACGCAAAAAAGGCATTGAGCTGTTCAGTGCTGGCAAAAAAATCAAGCCAATGGATATCGCCATCTTTACTCGGCAAATGGCAACGATGATGAAAGCCGGTGTGCCCTTGTTGCAATCTTTCGACATTATTGCTGAAGGGTTGGATAACCCTAACATGCGTAAGTTAGTGGAGAATATAAAACAGGATGTGGCAGGCGGTAATAGCTTTGCGGTGTCTTTGCGTAAGCACCCGCAGTATTTTGATGATCTGTATTGCAACTTGGTTGAGTCTGGTGAGCAGGCGGGTGCACTAGAGACTTTGCTGGATCGGGTGGCGACCTATAAAGAAAAAACTGAAGCGTTGAAGGCTAAAATTAAAAAGGCCATGAACTACCCCATTGCTGTTGTGGCAGTGGCGGTGATTGTGACGGCTATCTTGCTGATTAAAGTGGTGCCGCAGTTCCAAGATGTGTTCTCTAGCTTTGGTGCCGAGTTGCCTGCCTTTACGTTATTTGTAATTGGTATTTCTGAGTTTATTCAGAGTAAGGGCTGGGTGATTGTGGTGGCCTTTGTTGCTTTTGTGTTCGTATTTAGGCATTTGCATAAGTCTTCAGAGAAATTTCGCGACACTATGGATCGGGCTTTATTAAAGGCGCCGGTGATTGGCGATATTATTTATAAATCTTCTGTGGCGCGTTTCGGCCGTACTTTGGCGACAACCTTTTCCGCTGGTGTACCTTTAGTGGAAGCGCTGGACTCGGTGGCTGGAGCGACGGGCAACGTGGTGTTTAAAAATGCGGTGAATAAGATTAAAGCTGATGTATCTAGTGGTATGCAGTTGAACTTCTCGATGCGCAGTACTGGGGTGTTTCCATCCATGGCGTTGCAGATGACGGCCATTGGTGAGGAGTCCGGTGCGTTGGATGAGATGCTGGATAAAGTTGCGCTGCACTATGAGGCTGAAGTGGATAACGCGGTGGATGGTTTAACTGCGTTGATGGAGCCGATTATTATGTCTGTGCTGGGTGTGTTGGTGGGTGGCTTGATTATTGCCATGTATTTGCCAATCTTCCAGTTGGGTGCGGTGGTTTAACTGTAGGTCGGGGCCTGCGTGAATCCGAGAAGTTGTGTAGCAGTGTTTGCGGTTCAAGTTGTGATTGTACAAATGCGGGCCAGCGGCCCGCGCTCCCGGTCGAAGTGCCCATGTTTCAGCTTTATTGTGGGGTTTAAGCCTGTGCGGGTGCTGGGGCTGAATACTTCACCAGTAGGCTGTGGCCGGCATAAGTAAGTAGGGTTTTAGGTGCTTTGGTTTAATTTTAATCGGTATATGTATGAGTATTCTTGAGTTTTGGGGCGCGAATGCGGCGGTGTTTGTTGCCTGTGTGGTGGTGCTAGGTTTGTTGGTTGGTAGTTTTTTGAATGTGGTGGTGTATCGCTTACCCAAGATGCTCATGCGGGACTGGCGTGCTCAGGCGCGTGAAGTGCTGGAAATGCCCACGAAAGATGTTGAAGAGACATTTAATTTGGTGCTGCCCAACTCCAGTTGCCCCAATTGTGGTCATGAGATAAAACCTTGGGAAAATATTCCGCTGCTGAGTTGGTTGTTTTTGCGCGGTAAGTGCTCAGGTTGTAAGCAAGCCATTAGCGTGCGTTATCCGCTGGTGGAGCTTGCCTGTGGTGTGTTGTCCGGTGTGATTGCTTGGCAGTTTGGCGTGAGTTGGGAAACTTTGGCGATGCTGGTGCTGACTTGGGGCTTGCTGGCCATGAGTTTGATTGACGCTGATCAGCAGATATTGCCCGACGCTTTGGTGTTGCCGCTGCTGTGGTTGGGGTTGATTTTAAATAGCTTTGGATTGTTTACCAGTTTGTCGGATGCTCTGTGGGGCGCGGTGATTGGCTATATGAGTTTGTGGTCGATTTTTTGGCTGTTTAAGCTGGTGACCGGTAAAGAGGGCATGGGTTATGGCGACTTTAAGTTGCTGGCGTTGCTGGGGGCCTGGGGTGGCTGGCAAGTGTTGCCTTTGACAATCTTATTGTCGTCTGTGGTGGGGGCGGTGCTGGGGGTGATTATTTTACGTTTGCAGCGCAACAGCTACAGCAACCCCATTCCTTTTGGCCCTTATTTAGCTGTAGCTGGTTGGATTGCGCTGATTTGGGGCGATGCAATTACCAGCAGTTATTTGCAGTTTGCCGGATTTTGATGCGCATAGTTTGAAGAGTGAGTTGCTTCGCTAGGCTGGCAATGGCTGGCTGCTACTTTGCAAACACAGCTTCAATGGTTTCAGCAAAGAGTACGCGCTCGGTCCAGAGGTTCAGTTCGGCGTCATTGGCTTGGAATAAGCGCTGCTCATACTCACGGGCCTGCTCGTTAAACTTGAGTTGTAGTAGCTTATAAAGAGTACTCGCACGGCCTTGGCCAATACCCTGCTCGATTCCCTGACGCTCAATAATCGAAATATATGTCATTTTATTATCCTCTTCGAGGTGTTCAAGTTGCTCATTGTAGTACGGGGCTAGGTCTTCGGGTAGTGCTACGATCCATTCTAAAAAGACTACCAATTGCATTACCAGTTCGCGGGGTAATTTCTTTTGTGCGGCGAGTCGGTAATAGCCAATTAAGTTGTCGACACGGTTTTTACCGTCTTTGATCAGCTTGGCCGTCAGTTGCGCGGCGATCAGCAAGCCGAATGGGTTGTCGTGCTGTAGTAGTTCCTCGGTTTTGTCTTGCCAGTCCAGCAGCTTCACCGTGGCAAATTCAAAGCGAATGCTGCAGCCGGCAATGGTGTCACTGTAGTGCTTGGGTCTAAAACTGGGCTGAGTGTCAGTTAATACCGCTAGGCTGATCACTGGCTTCTGGTAACGGTCACGGATGCGGTAGTAGTAAATGAACATGCGCTCGGCAAAGTCGGTTTCGGGCGCACCTTGCACTTCGATGTGGATTAAAATCCATTGTTCGCTGCCGTTTAAGAAGCGTACCTTGACCAGTTTGTCGGCATAACGCCGCGAGTTTTTAGCTTTACGGGTGATTTTTTGCAGTTCTTTATCGAGAAATTCAACCGGCTGCTGCCAGTCAATTAACTTCGCGATTTGCGGGTAAAGAAAGTCCATAAAGGGCTGGAAAAAGACTTCCAGCGCGCCTTTCCATGGGCTGTCGTGGTCCTCGGGTGCAGATTGGCCGTGCTTAGATCGCCGCATAGTAACCTCCGTGTTACTGGGTTTTATTGTTTTATGCAGTATAGACGGGGTTTTTAAATGTGGGTGGTTGAGTGGGGGCTAAGTGCGGGCCAGCGGTCCGCGCTCCCAGTGTGGGTGGGGGTGGCTTGAGAAGTGCTGCTTAAAAAAGCTGTAGTAACTGTGCTGGCTGTACTAGCTGTGTATGTGTGGGTGTTGATGTGTATGTGATAAGGCGGGCGTGGATACCCGCCGTATACGCGTTAATCTATATCGTAATCATACTCTGCCATTTGCTTTTGCAAGCGGCGTTCTTCCAGCAGGTTGTCAATGATACGACGCTTGCTTAGATTGGTTTTTGCTGCCTGTGCAGGCGACTCTTCCTCAATCTCTTCAACGTCATCGGCGATGAAATCATCATCATCTAGTTCTAGGTCTTCTTTACTCATAATGTGAGCCTCGCATACGGGAGTTTCCGTTGGCGCACCTTATAAGCATAAAAAGGCTGCGAGTAAAGCTTTGTTTTTTTATCAGTTATTTATTTTTAATATAAAATGTTAATCGTCAGAAGTTTTCTCTTTAAACTCGCATAAATCTTCAATCCGGCAGCTGCCACAACGGGGCTTGCGGGCTTGGCAAACGTAGCGTCCATGCAGGATAAGCCAGTGGTGGGCATCCAGTAAAAACTCTTTCGGAACAAAGCGCAGGAGTTTCTTTTCAACTTCTAATACGTTTTTTCCTGGGGCGATTTTTGTGCGGTTGCTCACGCGGAAAATATGCGTATCCACCGCCATGGCCACTTGACCAAAGGCTGTATTGAGAACCACGTTGGCTGTTTTGCGGCCAACGCCTGGCAGCGCTTCTAATTCAGCGCGGGTGTCGGGGACTTGGCTGTTATGCCGCTCAATTAACAGGCGGCACGTTTCCAAAACGTTTTTTGTTTTGGTGGGGTAGAGGCCGATGGTTTTGGTGTACTCACAAAGACCGTCATAGCCCAGTGCGTACATGGCTTCTGGCGTGTTGGCCACGGGAAAGAGTTTATCAGTGGCTTTGTTGACGCCCACGTCGGTGGCTTGCGCGGATAAAATCACTGCGATTAACAGCTCAAAGGGCGAGCTGTAGTTGAGTTCAGTTTCGGGTTTGGGGTTGTCTTCTTGGAAACGACGAAAAATCTCATAACGTTTAGCGGCATTCATGGTGCAGACCCAATTAAATAAAGGTTAGTTGCTTGGCACCAATAATACAGGTTTTGCTCTGTGCTTGTTTTTCTTGCCTTGGCTGAGCCGTGCAGGCCGCTTGCTGCTGTCGCAAGTCGAGCTGCTGCTATTGATTTATCGTCAAGCGCCTGTGTTTGTTGATACCATTGCGCCATTGATGGATGAGTTATTTTCAGGCGTTTAAGTTTATGACGAAAAAAGATTCCCAAGCCCACAGCGGTGTGCAAATGCTGGAAGTGTCGGCGGGGTTAGAAGGGCAGCGCATTGATAATTTTTTATTAGCGCGGCTCAAAGGTGTGCCCAAGACGATGATTTACCGTATTTTGCGCAAAGGCGAGGTGCGGGTTAATAAAGGGCGGATTAAGCCTGATTATCGGATTAAAGAAGGCGATATGGTGCGAGTGCCGCCAATGCGCATGACGCAAGCCGATGAGCCTGTGCCATTAGCGAAGGGGTTATTGGAGCGCCTTGAAGCCGGCATTGTCTATGAAGACAAAGCGCTGATCGTGCTCAATAAGCCAGCGGGTATTGCTGTGCATGGTGGCAGTGGTTTGCACTATGGAGTCATTGAGGCTTTTAGGCAAATGCG
>JAAYTE010000324.1 GCA_012518175.1 Gammaproteobacteria bacterium
CACGCCAGCCAGCCCATCTTTTTGGCCTTGCTTCAACATTTGGCCTGCCAACCTTTGCACATCAATAGACTCTGGGTGACACTTGCATTGAACCGCCTTGGGTCACCATGCAATCCAGCAGAGAGTATTATTATGAGTAATCAGAGCCACAACACCGATCTGCCCTGTACCACCAAGGCCGGCGACGCAGCCATAGAACTGTTGCTGCAGCCTAAAGAACAAGAACTTGGGGGCGTCACCGTACGGCGCAGTGTCCCGAGTCGAGGCGCGCGCCGAATTGGCCCTTGGGTTTTCTTTGATCATATGGGTCCAGCATACTTTCCTGCAGGTGATGGAGTGAATGTAATGCCGCACCCGCATATCAATATAGCCACTGTGACCTATTTGCTTGAAGGCGAGATGCTCCATCAAGACTCTGTGGGCAGTGTGCAAAAGATTCGCCCTGGGGACTTAAACTTGATGGTCGCTGGCTCAGGCATTGTCCATTCTGAACGGCAATCTGCTGAAGTCAAAAGCCAGCCACACTGCATCCATGGTTTCCAGTTATGGCTCGCGTTGCCAGCTGCTGATGAGGAGACCGCGCCAGCTTTCTATCATTATAATACCGAGCAAATTCCCAGTGTTGATGTGGCTGGTGCAGCGGTGCGCGTGTTAATGGGTACAGCTTATGGCGTTACCTCCCCGGTAAAAACCTTTAGCCCAACCCTGTACCTTGAAGCACGACTTAGAGCCGGCCAGTCCTTAACTCTAGCTCAGGCGGCTATGCGCGGCTTGTATGTGGTCACAGGCGAGATCAACATCCAAGACTCAATCGTTAGCGCAGAGACATTAGCGGTATTGGCCGCTGAGCAAGAAATCACCATCACGGCCAAATCTGACAGCCAAGTGGTGTTAATTGGAGGTGATGACATTGGCCACCGCTACATGGACTGGAATTTTGTTTCCAGCCGCATTGAGCGGGTCAAGCAGGCTCGTCAGCAGTGGATTGACCAGCAATTTGCTAAGATCCCAACGGACAACCAAGAATATATCCCCTACCCTCATATAACCCGCTAAAAAAATATTTGCTGCGCTATATACGCATGAGATATAGCGCCGCTCACTCAGCCGTAACCCCATCCCACTCCACCTTATAAGCAGCACATCCAGAGCTTCGAACAAAATCGTTTTAAAAAAACTGAACCTTATGCCCAAAGCCTGTTCATATATAGTAAGCAACACAATAACTGGAGTATATTATGATCAGTAAAAAATTATTAATTAGTGCTACCACCGCAGGTTTTTTATTAACACCATTTGCCCTGCAAGCAGCAGATCCTGTTTCCAATATAGGTATCACAGGTAGCCATAATAAGTATAAGCTGTCATCTGATATTAACGCGCTAGACAACAACAAGCAACGTATGCCTAAAGCCGGTATTTATTACAACTACGGTAATAAAATGACGGGTACTGAAGGTTTAATTTACCAAGCTGGTATTGAAGCTAAATACGGTAAGAAAAGTGACGTCAAAGACAAACAAGCTGTGGCCGAAGCAGATGTTGGTTATCGTCTGGATTTAGGTAACCGTAACTATATTGATGGTATCGTAGGTGCTGGTTACCGCTACAGTAAAGTTGACGACACCAAGGGTAACGATGTGCGCTTCACCACCAAGTCACCCTTTGCTAAAGCTGGCGTAGGTTTCAACCATAAAGGTGACACTGTACTTACCCGCTTAGAAGTTGGCACACGCTACAACATTAACTCTGAAACAAAAGTTAAAGTTCAGCATTTAGGCAGCACTACAGTAGATTTAAAAGACAAATACAACCCTTATGCAGAATTAAACTTTATGTGGGATAAAGGTTATAACGACCTGCCGCTGACCGCTGGTCTCTACTACAATAAAACCAACTACCAACTGAAAGATAAACGCGATATCAGCAACACTAAG
>JAAYTE010000325.1 GCA_012518175.1 Gammaproteobacteria bacterium
AGCTCATTTATTACCCAACGGTGACGCGGGAGCCTTTCCGTAACCAAGGGCGAATTACCGAATTAATGCGCAGTGGCAAGTTATTTTCCGATATAGGTTTGCCGCCGATCAATCCTGAGCACGACCGTGCCATGATTTGTGGTGGGCCTGAAATGTTGGAAGACACCAGTGCGATGCTCAATGAGTTTGGTTTAAAGGTCTCACCGCGCTTAGGGGTTGCTGCGGACTATGTAATTGAGCGAGCCTTTGTTGAGAAGTAGTGCTAATTGGTTGCAATAAACCTACTGCGCTAAGAAAAATACCGCTTTTGCAATTGCTGCAAAGCGGTATTTTGCCTTATGAGTCGTGCTTTTTTAGCGCAGCAGCTGAAAAACCTTTTTCGCCACATCGCCGGCAGCCTGCGCTGGGTCTTGGCGAATGCTGGCTTCTTGCTCGGCCATAATAGTAAATAAACCATCCAGTGCTTGTTCTGCCACATAGTTTTCAATGGAAGCATCTTTGGCGTCAATCACACCAAAATTTACTGCTTGCCCAGCAAACTCATTGTATTGCTGAGCTAAGCCAGAAGATTGCGTGGCTTGGGTAATTATCGGCAGGAAACGACTGCGCAGTTGCTCACGGCTGCTGCGATCAAGGTAGGCGGTTGCTGAGTCGTTCGGGCCTGCTAAGATGCCTTTGGCATCGCTGATGGTCATTTTTTTAATTGCATCAAGCAATAATGCCTGTGCTTCGGGCATGGCTTGTTCGGCAGCTTGGTTCATGCTGTTTTCTAAGGCCGTCACTTGCTTGCCCTGACCCAGCATTTTCATGGCACGGGCTGCTTTGCCTAAGTTGCCGGGTAGGCCAATATGTACATCAGGATTATTGCTAAAACCGCCGGGTTGACTGAGTTGAGCAACCGCAATTTGGGTGCTTTGCTCCAGCATGCTTTTGAGACCTTCACCGGTTGGGTTTTGCTGTAAATCGCTGAGTGAAAAGGCGCTAACTTGCGCGGCAAACACTAAACCAATCAGTCCAAAAATATAGGCGCGCATAATAAATCCTCTTGCTGTGGCGTTTAAATGGCTTGTTGTAGAGCCTGCTCGGGAAGTAATGCTGCCGCTTCTCGATCCAGTACTATGGTGAAGTTAGGGTGCTGTTTGAGGGCGGATGCGGGTAATGTTTCATCAATCGCGCTGGTAAATAATTGCGCCATGATTTCTGCTTTATTGTTGCCGGTAGCAACTAAAATAATTTCTTTAGCTTCAAGAATATCTTGAATCCCCAGAGTTAAAGCGTGGGTGGGGACTTCACTTTGATCGGTAAAGAAACGGCCATTATCAATGCGTGTTTGTTCCGACAGCTCAACCACATGGGTGCGGCTATTAAAGCAGGTGAGAGGCTCATTAAAGCCAATATGGCCATTAGAGCCAATACCTAAAAGCTGCAAGTCCAATCCGCCTAGTGCTTGAATGGCGTTGGAGTACGTTTGGCAAGCAGTCTCAATATCAGTGGTGAGCCCGTCGGGTAGATGCACGTTTTGTGCTGGAATATTCAGCTTATTAAACAGGTGTTGATACATATAATAGTTATAACTTTGCGGGTGCTCAGCGCTGAGACCAATGTATTCATCGAGATTAAAGGTAGTCAGCTTAGATAG
>JAAYTE010000326.1 GCA_012518175.1 Gammaproteobacteria bacterium
CTGGCTGCTGATTAATTAGGGCAGGCGTAGCCAGAAGCACCTTTGTGTGGGTGCTTCTTGTGGGGTTTAGCGGCTTTTAGGTGGGGCTACGAGCAAGTCTTCTGTGGGGGTTTCGCACTGAATTTTATGACCTAAAAGCTCTTCAATGGGGGGCAGTGCATAGGCATCATCTTCACCAGCAAAGCTGATGGAGACGCCAGTGGTACCAGCACGACCAGTACGGCCAATGCGGTGTACATAATCATCTGGATCTTCAGGTAAGGTAAAGTTGACCACATGGCTAATATCGTCCACGTGAATACCACGACCGGCGACATCAGTGGCCACTAAGACACGTAAGCGCCCTGAGCGGAAGTCTTCCAGTACCCGTATGCGTTTGTGTTGCGCTACATCACCGGACATTTGCGCAGCACTGATACCGTCACGGGTTAGGCGCTCTTCAATGCGACGCACTTCGTCTTTACGGTTGGCAAAGACAATCACGCGTGGCCAGTTATTGTTTTGAATTAAATTGTACAGCAAGGTGTATTTATCACTGCCAGCCACGGCATACACATGTTGTTCAACTGAGTCGCTGGCAACATGTTCAGGTTCGATTTCGACAATGGCAGGATCCGTGGTCCATTGCTTGGACAGGTTCATTACGTCTTCAGTAAAGGTTGCTGAGAACAACAGGGTTTGCCGCTCTGATTTAGGTGGCGTTTGGCGAATAATTTGGCGGACCTGTGGGATAAAGCCCATATCCAGCATACGGTCAGCTTCATCTAAAACCAGCACTTCAACCATGTCCAGGTGCACTTCACCACGCTGGTTAAAGTCCAGTAAACGCCCTGGAGTGGCTACTAAAATATCGCAGTAACGGGATTCCAGTTGCTTGCGTTGCTTATCAAAATCCATGCCACCAACAAAGCTCATAACATTGAGGTTGGTGTACTTGGTCAGGGCGATGGCATCGTTGGCAATCTGTACCACCAACTCTCGCGTTGGGGCAATAATCAAGGCACGAGGCTCACCCATATAGCGCTCATCTGGCGGACGTGTTTGCGTGAGCTGGCTAATGGTGGAAATTAAAAAGGCTGCAGTTTTGCCGGTACCGGTTTGCGCGCGACCAATGGCGTCTTTACCAACCAGGGTGTGTCCCAGTACTTGCGCCTGAATAGGTGTGCAGTAAGGGAAACCTAAGTCTTGAATAGCATGCATCAACTCTGGTGTTAGCGCAAAATCGTGAAAGCGTGTTTTGCCTTCAGCGGGCGCAACTACAAAGTCGTCCAGTGTCCAAGTGGATTGAGCCGCAGGCTTAGCTTTGCGGGTGCGCGGTTTTTTCGTCGCAGGCTTGCTGGCTGTAGTGCTTGGCTTGCTGGCTGGCTGAGCAGGTGTAGAAGGCGAGGGCTGTGCTGCAGTCTTATCTTCTTGCGGCAGGGCAGCTGGCTCGGGCTCTTTTTTAAACATATTCTTAAGTGCTTTGAGCACGGCGTTCTCTTATTTGTAGTCTATAAATTAGCTCTAGTGTAAGGCATCACAGCGCTTTGGAGAAACTGTTTCATTTTTGGCGCTGTACTGCGCCGTGATTCGCCTTGTGTTGTTGACTGTAACTGCTCTGCGCGGTGCGCTTTACTGCGGTCGCCCTGCGCAGAGTACAGTTAAAAACTAGAGAGACTCTAGGGGGTAGAGAGCAGGGTATATTGCAGCTTAAATTGGCTTAAGCGCTGTTGCGCTTGTGCACCCCAGTCGTCTCGGGGTTGGTGGATATGAATCTGGGCAGTCATGCCGTACTGAGCATCGCTGCTGACCGTGATTTCGACTTGCTGCCCTAGATCAGCCAAACTGTCACTGAGCACTCGGCGTGTGGCATCCAGGCGCAGTTCGGGTTTGAAGATTTTACCGACGGCAGTGACAGGAATGTGGTCCACCAGCCAGACTTCTTGAGGAACTGCTGCACGCTCATGAATGCTTTGCTGGGCATGCTCTAAGAGCTCTGCAGCGCTGCTGTTGTAGCCCGGTTTGAGTTGGATATACAGCGCTGGCAACTCGCCAACGCGAGCATCAGGCTTGCCCACCGCAGCAGCAATCGCCACTGCTGGGTGCTGGTACATGGCATCTTCGATCATTTGTGGATCAATGTTATGACCGCCGCGGATGATCAAGTCTTTACTGCGACCAGTGAGCCAGAAATAACCATCAGCGTCTTGGCGACCTAAGTCACCGGTATTAAACCAGTCGCCATCGAGCCAAATCCCCTGGTTGTTCTCCGCTTTTAAGTAGCCTTTAAACACACTTGGCCCACGTATACAGAGCTGGCCAACTTCATCAGTCTCGGCATCGCGTAGGTACTGCCCCTGTTCATCGACGACTTTAATTGCAACCTCACAGTAGGGCATACGCAAACCAATGGAGCCTGGCCGTAGCTCGCCATCTGCTGGGCTAGCACAGCTGCCGCAAGTGCCTTCTGTGAGGCCATAACCTTCAATTAGACGTACGCCCGTGCGTTGTTTAAATTGGTTGATCAGCTCCACCGGCATGGGGGCCGCGCCGCACAGGGCATATTTAAGACTGGATAAGTCATGCCCTTGGCTGGGTACTTCAAGCAGGGCGGCGTAAATGGTGGGTACACCGCTAAAGAAAGTCACTTGGTAGCGTTCGATAATTTTCCAGAAGTTTTGTATTAACGCCGGGGTGCGATAGCCAAGGGGCGTGGCCAAGAGCACCTGTGAACAGGTTAGAAAGGGCGCTAAACCTGTGACTATTACCGCATTCACATGGAAGAGTGGCAGACCGCATAAGGCTGTGTCTTGTTCATTGAAACTGGTAATCAGCGACATGCTATAGGCCATCACCACTTCATTATGATGGCTGTGCGGCGCAAGTTTTGGTGTGCCTGTGGTGCCGCCAGTGTGGAAGTAACTGGCAATATCATCGGGGTGAAACACCCGTTGGCTTTCTAAAAAGTCAGCAGGGCATTCGGCAATCAGGCTATCAAACTCTAAAACCCCCTCGGGGAGAGGACCGCGCATGGCTTTGATTGCCGTTTGTTGGGGTTGCGGTAAAAAGTTTGCTAAGTCCACCACAATAATGGCTTTTAAGTGGCTGAGCTGCTCACGCATGGCGGCTACTTTGTCCCACAGCTCAGTGCCGGGGAAAGGCGCTAAGGTGACGAGAATCTCAGATTTGGATGCTTTAATCAGCTCAAGAATATGCTCGGTATCCAGCAACGGGTTAATTGCATTGACAATCCCTGCTGCTTCACCACCCCAGATGCTGTAGTGAGTGTGTGGTAGGTTGGGCAATAAAAAAGAAACAACCTGATCCTTGCCTAAGCCCAAGCGATGAAAAGCGTTGGCGGTTTGGGTTATTTTGGCAAACAGTTCACGATAGCTGAGAGTAAAGGGTTGTTCGTCATCACTGCCTTGCAGTAAAAATGTGAGGGCACGGGCATCGGGCGCGCGTTGTGCGCTGCGCCCGATAAGCTCATAGGTACTTTTGGGTAGATCACGGGCAGATAAGGGCGTTTGCTCAATGCGTTGGATATCTGCTTGGGTACGAATCTGGTATGCCGCTGTCGTCATAGTGCACCTTTTATTATTATTTGCGGGTTGACTCAAAAAGTATTCGAAAGGTCGTGATTATTGCAGTTGCGTGCTGAGCCAGGTGCCAATATCAGCGATTTGCTGCTGGCAAACTTCGTGCTCCATAGGGTAGTCATGCCAAGTGACTGGCACACCCCACTGTTGTAACTGCTGTTGCACTGCTTGGCCCATCATCAGCGGTACCATAGGGTCATTGAGGCCATGCATGCATAAGGTTGGCGTGCTGGCTTGCAAGGGGCTGAGCGCCTCGACTTGTTCAAAGGTGGGGGCATAAGTGGATAGCGCTAATACCCCGCCGAGAACATCATTCCAGCGTAGAAATGCTGTATGCAGTACCACCGCGCCGCCTTGGGAGAAACCAGCTAAGAATATACGCTTGGGGCTGATCCCGCTGTCGCGCTGCTGCTCCATAAGCGTGATCAGCTGCTGGCTGGAGGTTTCCAGTTGTTGGCTATTAATTGCGCGCTTGCCGGGGCTCATGGCCAAAATATCGTACCAACTGGGCATGGCATAACCGTTGTTAATGGTCACTGCCTGAGTAGGTGCTTGTGGCAAAATAAAGCGTGTTGTGGGGAGCAGTGGCTGTAACATCCGCGCCACGGGTTCAAAGTCGCTGCGGTCAGCGCCTAAACCATGCAACCAAATAACGCAGGCATCAGCTGGCTGCAGGGCTTCAACAATTAATGCATTTTTGATCATGAATAACTCTTCTTAAAGGGTTTCAAAACGGCCCAGTTGGCGGTTTTTATGGACATTGTCCGTGTTAAAAATTTGCCCATTCATGGCAATATAGATACCTGAGTCTAAACATTGCAAAGCGCCAATAGCAAAACCTAAGTTAAATGCAGCATCACTATTGCGCATCCGTGCTGGCTGCATTGCTCCGGTGAATACTACGGTTTTGCTGGGGTTTGCGTCTAAGTGCTGGGCGCTTAATGTCATGGTATCAGTGCCATGAATGATTAAAATATGTTGATGCGGGCTGGTATTAACTCGCTCGCGCAGCAATTGGCGGTCGCTGTCAGTGAACTCTAAACTGTCTTTTTTCAGCACAGTGTCTACGCTATAAGCACAGTTTACCCCTGCTTCTGCTAAGAGCTCAGCGGCCATGGGGTCGCCGATGGTAAATTCAGATAAGGCATCGTGATAAATTTTATCAAAGGTGCCGCCTGTGGTTAAAATATGGATATGCATAAGAGTGAGGTGGTCCGTATGAGGTTTATTTACTCCGGATTATTGCCTGAATCGCAGCCTTAAAGCCACGGGCAGACAAGGAACAATATGACTACATTGCCTCAACCACCTTGGTATGTGTACTTAGTGCGTACCGCGAATCAAGCTTTGTATTGCGGTATCAGTTTGGATGCGCAGAAGCGTTTCGCGCAGCATTGTGCCGGGAAAGGCGCGCGGTTTTTTGCTACCAGTCCGGCGCAGGCTTTGGTGTATGTGGAGGAGTGTGCGGATAAGTCCACAGCATTGCGCCGTGAGTTGGCTATTAAGCGTTTGCCTAAAAGCGCCAAAGAACAGCTGTTACTGGCAGAAGCTAACCAGTTGCGCACAGCTGTTGTCAGCGCACCTCGCTAGCGTTTGGCTAACGAGGCGCGAGTTCGACTCTTACTGATAGGCACCTGGGATTGGGCGCAGATTGATTTCTACCCGACGGTTTTGTTGGCGACCTTGCGCAGAGGTATTATCGGCAACCGGCTGATCCGGGCCTACACCTCTCACATTCATACGGTTACCACTGATGCCTTGATTGCGTAGGTAATCGGCCACACTTTGCGCGCGACGTTGTGACAGGGACATATTGTGCTGGTAGGGACCTGTGCTGTCAGTGTGACCGACAATCTCAATGGTGCTTTGATCGTACTGGTTGAAAGACTGGGCAAGGTTATTTAGGGTGCCGTAAAAGCTGCCAGAAATGGCTGCAGAGTCGGTACCGAAGGTCACATTGCCAGGCATGATTAGAGTCAGGTTGTCGCCGTCACGTTGCACGTCAATACCTGTACCTTGCATGCTGCGGCGCAGTTCTGCTTCTTGCTTATCAACGTAATAGCCGTAGCCAGCACCCGCGGCGCCTGCAACTGCAGCACCAATTAGTGCGCCTTTGCCACGATCCTTTTTACTTGAGGTCGCGGCACCAATAGCTGC
>JAAYTE010000327.1 GCA_012518175.1 Gammaproteobacteria bacterium
GCCGCTTGCTCTTTACCCGTTATTCGTAAAGATTTTATGATTGATCCGTATCAGATTGTTGAAGCACGGGCGCTGGGTGCAGATTGTGTGTTGCTCATTGCAGCCTGTTTAGACGATGAACAAATGCGCGAACTGGCTGCAACTGCCAAAGAGGTTGGGCTTGATGTGCTTGCTGAAGTGCATGATGGTGAGGAGCTGGATCGGGTGCTGAGCCATTTAGACACACCCTTGGTGGGGATTAACAACCGCAATCTGCATAATTTTGAAGTTTCTTTAGAAACTACTTTAGAGTTGTTGTTGCGCATTCCTGAAGAGCGTTTAGTGATTACTGAAAGCGGTATTTTACAGCGCACCGATGTTGAACTTATGGAAATTAACAATGTGCATGCGTTTTTGGTGGGTGAAGCCTTTATGCGCGCGAATGACCCTGGGGCAGAGTTAAAGCGTTTGTTTTTCCCGCGCTAGGAAAGCGTAGCGCTTGAGTGAACAGCTGTTACTTTGCGCAGTTGCATGGAGTGTTGTGCAGCTGCGCAGTCAGTAGCGACCAGCCTTAACCGCGCTGTAGGTTGCGGATCAAATAGGATAAAGCTTTGGCGAGCTGTTTAGCTGCCTCTGGATCTCGAACAATAGTGAGTATGGCGGTCTTTTTATCATCGCCAAAAATCACACAGCGGATGCCTTGTGCTGGGCAGGCGTAGCTCAGAAAGGGATCAATGCCAAATACATTTATGCGGTTACTGCGCACTTCTAAAGCAGCATTTTGATTGCTACGAATTTCTTCGCGAATGAGTAGTTCGCCAGGTTTTTGTAAGCTGACACTGTATAAAAAATCCTGTGGATTAGACTGACCAACCTGATAACCTGCGCGTAAAGCATATTGCGACAGCAAGGCATTCACTTCAGCGAGCAAGGCCGTGCGTTCATTATTAGTGGCGTGTTGCTGTTGCAGCTGTTTGAGGTAGTTGGTCTTTTCACTGCTTTCTAAAACTGGTTGGGCCAAGCTAAGGCTGCTGGCGGTGATTAAGCTCAAGGTGAGCCAGCGCAAAGCCAGTAAAGCTCGGGAAAGGTGCTGGAGCATGTTTAAATCCCTATAAAGTTAGTTAGAGTAATGGTTGGCAGCCGGCAGTGACTGCAGTGCTGGATGCTGTTATCAGCTAAGGTTACGCAATTTGTAGCTTAGATTAACCGATTAAGCACTACTAAAGCTGTGATTGAGTTGCCAGCCTGTAATTAAATAGTGCATGAGTGTACACATCGTAAAGGGGCGGGGTTTTGAGTAAAGCATGGGTGTTAGGGCTAACGGGTGGTATTGGCAGTGGGAAAAGTGCTGCTGCTGAAGCTTTTGCGCGTTTAGGTATTGATACGATTGATGCCGACCATGCTGCGCGCTGGGTGGTCGAACCGGGACGTCCTGCACTACAGCAGATTGTGCAGCGTTTTGGTGAGGCTATTTTGCTGGCTGATGGGCAGCTCAATCGTGCGGTTTTACGCGAACATATTTTTGCGGAGCCGGAGCAGCGGCAATGGTTAGAGGCTTTGCTGCATCCGCTGATTCGTGCGGAAATCAGTCAGTATTTAGCTGCTGCGCAATCACCTTATGCTATTTTGGTTTCGCCATTACTGGTGGAGTCGGGGCAATATAAAAATGTGCAGCGTGTTTTGGTGGTGGATGTGCCAAGTGAGGTGCAAGTGGTGCGTGCTTTACAAAGGGATCAGGTTTCGGAGGAGCAGTTGCGGGCGATTATGCAGACTCAGATGAAGCGCGATGAGCGTTTACGCTATGCTGACGATGTGTTGTGTAATGCTGCAGATAAGGCCACGCTGGAGCGAGAGGTGTTACGTTTACATGAGTACTATTTAACTTTAAAAGGAGGCCAGTAATGACTGCAGTGACTACGGTTGCTTGCCCAACCTGTGGAACACCGGTGGAGTGGGGCGAGCAAAGCCCTTCACGACCATTTTGTAGCGAGCGCTGTAAGTTGATTGATTTAGGTGCTTGGGCAGCAGAAGAACATGCTATTCCTGGCGAGCCAGATCTTGATACTCTGTTTACTGATGAGTTTAATCACTAAAAGCTTTGAGCTGCAGGCACAGCATACTTCGCGTTTTCTGGTTATTTAAAATCAAAAGCAGTCGTTATTGTGCCTATGTCTATGCCGTACCGTGCAAGTGCCGTTTTCCCTCAGTGCGCCTTCCTGGCGCAACTCGGGTGCTGCGCCATCCCTGGTTTTGCTTGCCACGCCACCTGCGCGGTACTTATTGACCACTGATGCTGTGATCAAGTCGGTA